>CALWJG010000001.1 GCA_944380945.1 uncultured Agathobaculum sp.
CACAGACGGTCCAGACCGTAGGCCAGGCCGCCGTGCGGGGGCGCGCCGTAGGAGAACGCGGTGATCAGATGGCCGAACTGCTCCTTCGCGCGCGCCTCAGTGAAGCCGAGCGCCTCGAACATCTTGGTCTGGAGTTCGGGATCGTGGATACGGATCGAACCGCCGCCCAGCTCGCAGCCGTTCAGAATGATGTCATACGCCTTGGCGCGCACCTGAGCCGGATCGGTGTCCAGCAGCGGGATGTCCTCGTCCATGGGCGCGGTGAACGGATGGTGCATCGCGACCAGACGGTCCTCCTCCTCGCTGTATTCGAACTGCGGGAACTCGGTGACCCACAGCAGCTTGAAGTCGTCCTTTTTGGCAAGGCCGAGGCGCTTGGCCAGCTCGCAGCGCAGCGCGCCGAGCGAAACGAGCGCAGTCTGCTCGGAAGCGTCCGCCACGACGAACAGCACGTCGTTCTCGTGCATATCCGCGCGCGCCTTGATCGCCGCGATCTCCTCCTCGGTCAGGAACTTGGCAAAGGAAGAGGTCATGGTGCCGTCCGCCGCGAGCTTCATCCACGCGAGGCCCTTGGCACGGTAGGTCTTGACGAAATCGGCCAGCTTGTCGATCTCCTTGCGCGGGAACTTGTCCGCATAGCCATTGATGTTGATCAGGCGGACCGTGCCGCCGGCCTCGATCGCGCCCTTGAACACGCCGAAGCCGCAGTTCGCCGCGATGTCGGAAATATCGCGGATCTCAAAGCCGAAGCGGGTGTCCGGCTTGTCCGAGCCGAAGCGGTCCATGGCCTCGCGCCAGGTCAGGCGCGGCAGCGGCAGCTGGATGTCGATGTCCAGCACCTCCTTGAACACGCGCTGGAGGAAGCCTTCGTTGACCGCGATCACGTCGTCCTGCTCGACAAAGCTCATCTCGAGGTCGATCTGGGTGAACTCAGGCTGGCGGTCGGCGCGCAGGTCCTCGTCGCGGAAGCAGCGGGTGATCTGGATATAGCGGTCCATGCCCGCGAGCATGAGCAGCTGCTTGTACTGCTGCGGGGACTGCGGCAGGGCGTAGAACTTGCCCGGATGCACGCGGGAGGGCACGAGGTAGTCGCGCGCGCCCTCGGGCGTGGACTTGGTCAGCATCGGGGTCTCGATCTCGATAAAGCCCTGCTCGTCAAAGTAGTTGCGGGCCACCTGCATGACGCGGTGGCGCAGCATCAGGTTTTTCTGCATGGAGGGACGGCGCAGGTCGAGGTAGCGGTACTTGAGCCGCACCTGATCGCCGACCTCCTTGTTGTCGTCGATCTCGAACGGGGTGGTCTCGGCGCGGGACAGGATGCGGATGTCCTCCGCGATGATCTCGACCTCGCCGGTCGGCATCTTGTTATTGACCGCCGCCGCGTCGCGCGCGACCAGCTTGCCGCGCACCGCGACAACGAACTCGGTGCGGCAGGTGAAGGCGATGTCGAACAGACCGGCGTTGACCGACTTGTCAAACGTGCACTGCACAATGCCCGCGCGGTCGCGCACGAGCAGGAACAGCACGCCGCCGTTGTCGCGCACGCGGTCGACCCAGCCGTTGACCGTGACCGTCTGGCCCGCGTCCTGCAGGCGCAGGTCGCCGCACATATGCGTGCGCTTCATCCCGTGGATAGAAGTTTCATTCATGTTTATCAATCCTTATTTTCAGAATTTTCCTGTTTTAGCGCGGGGGAAATCTCCATTAGATAGGTCATACAGGTAGACAGCAGGCCGATGAGCAGCGCAGCCCAGCCCACCACTGTCAGAAGCGGCAGCATGGTTCCCAGCGTCCACCAGAGCGTCGTGCTGAGTGCACACAAGATACTGGCGAGAAATTTCGTGCAGCTCCAGATAAATTGTTTGCTTTCTTTCATAGCCGTATCCCCCTCATCTATTTACTTGTCGCAGATGACCTTGCCCTGATTCTTGGCCGCAAGGCCGTCCCGGATGCGGGCAATGGCCTCGTCCAGCGAAACCTTGACCTGCTCGCCGGTCTCCATATCCTTGACCGCGAGCACATTTTCCTTGATCTCGTCCTCGCCGAGGAAGATGACATACGGGATGCCCAGCTTGTCGGCATAGCCGATCTTGTGCTTGAACTTCTTCTGCTCGCTGTACAGCTGGGTGCGCACGCCCGCGCCGCGCAAGGACGTCGCCAGCGCGATGGCCGGCGCCATGTCGTCGGTCATGGGCAGGATGAGCACATCTGCGGGCGCGCGGTTCATGCTGTCGTTCAGGTAGCCCTGCTCACCCAGCACATAGAACAGGCGCGTCAGGCCGATCGAGATGCCCACGCCCGGCAGCTGCTTGTCCGTATAGTATTCCGCGAGGTTGTCATACCGGCCGCCCGAGCAGATCGAGCCGATCTCCGGATGGTCGAGCATGGCGGTCTCGTACACCGTGCCGGTGTAGTAGTCCAGACCGCGGGCGATGGTCAGGTCGATCTCAAAGTGGTCGGCCGGCACGCCGAAGGCGGTCATGTACTGCGCGACCGTTCTCAGCTCGTCCGCGCCCTGATCGAACACCTCGTTTCGGCCCTTGTAGCCCTCGAGCGCCGCGAGGATGCCCTCGGTGCCGCCCGGGGTGGAGATGAACGCCAGCAGCTCGTCCGCGGTTGCCGCGGCCACGCCGAAGTCGTCCGTCAAGATGGCCTTGACCTTTTCCGCGCCGATCTTCTCGAGCTTGTCGATCGTGCGCATCACGTCGCCCGCCTTTTCGGTCAGGCCGAGGATGGCGAAAAAGCCGTTTAACACCTTGCGGTTGTTGATGCGGATCTTGAAGCGCTCGAGCCCCAGCGAGGTGAAGGTCTTGTAGATGATGCTCGGCACCTCAGCCTCGTTGATGATGTCCAGCTTGCCGTCGCCGATGACGTCGATATCCGCCTGATAGAACTCGCGGAAGCGGCCGCGCTGCGCGCGCTCGCCGCGGTAGACCTTGCCGATCTGGTAGCGGCGGAACGGGAACGTCAGCTCGCCGTAGTGCTGGGCGACGTACTTCGCCAGCGGCACGGTCAGGTCAAAGCGCAGGGACAGGTCGCTGTCGCCCTTGGTGAAGCGGTAGATCTGCTTCTCGGTCTCGCCGCCGCCCTTGGCGAGCAGCACCTCGGAGGATTCGATCAGCGGGGTGTCCAGCGGATAAAAGCCGTAGAGCGAATAGGTCTCGCGCAGCACCTGCATGATGCGCTCCATCTGCACCTGCGGCGCAGGCAGCAGCTCCATAAAGCCGGACAGGGTTCTCGGTTTCACTTTTTCCATGTTTCTTGATTCTCCTCAAGACAGACGGATGCACCGAACGGGCGTTTTCCTGCCCATCCGGTGCAAAATTGGTCTGTCGTTTTTATTTCCTGTTCTTGGGGTTGACAAAATTACGCCAATCCAGATCGCCCCGGTCAAGGCCGAGGATGAGCATTTCCGCCGTGGCGGAGTTGGTCGCGATCGGGATGTTATGCATATCGCACAGACGCGCGATCGCGTGCACATCCGGCTCATACTGCGCATTGGACATCGGGTCGCGGAAAAACAGCACCAGATCGATCTCGTTATAGGCCACGCGAGAGGCGATCTGTTCCTCGCCGCCCTGCATGCCTGCCAGGCACTTGTCGATCTTGAGTCCCGTCGCTTCTTCCACGAATTTGCCGGTCGTTCCGGTGGCGCAAATGTCATGCTTCGCCAAAATGCCGCAGTACGCCATGCAGAACTGAACCATCAGTTCTTTTTTGCGGTCATGTGCGATGAGTGCTATGTTCATTTCAGGAGCATCCCCTTCCGTGTCTCAATCCACAACCTGTGCTGCTTCCATTCTCGTTTTGTCCGTGTTTCTCTCGCTATGCTAACTGTTGATTTTGCTGGTTTATATCCGCATCAGCGGCACCCGCTCGCCCTCCAGCCGGCTTGCAATGTTCCGGAAGGCACGCGCTGCGCCGCCCTGCTTGACTGCCAATATGCTTTTGCCGCTGTTGCCGCAGGAGATGAGGTCCACATCCTCGGGCACGAGGCCCAGAAGCGGCAGCCCGGCTTCGTCCATTGCGTCGTCGATATTGCCCGAGCGGCCCTGCGTGATCAGGCGCGGCCGCACGCGGTTGAGCACCATGCGGATGCGCTGGATGCAGTATTCCTCCTCCAGCTTGCGCGCGCAGCGCTCCGCGCCGCGGATGCAGGCGCGGTCGGTCGCCGTGACGACGACCGCCTGCGTGGCGATATGCGCCAGAAAAGACAGTTCCGCCGGCAGGCCCGCGGGACCGTCGATCACCACATAGTCAAAGCCGGCCTCCTCCGCCTGCACAGCGAGCTGCTCCATACCGCGCTCGCTCAGCGCTGGCAATGCGACCGGCGCAGTGAGTAAGTACAGCGTTTCGTAATCCGGGTGGACGGCCATGGCGTCCGCCAGCGGCACGGCGCCGCCGGCGACGTCGGCAAAGGAATACACCACCCGGTCCGACATGCCCAGTACGATATCCAGATTGCGGAGGCCGCAGTCGCCGTCGATCAGGAGCACGCGGCTGCCGCGCTGCGCCAGGGCCGCGCCCACACCCGCTGTGAGGGTAGTTTTCCCTGTGCCGCCCTTGCCGGACACGACCAGAATGACCTTCAACATACTGCCTCCGAAATCAAAAACTTATATATTGTATTATAGCCTAACAACTGCCGATTTACAAGCATTTTGGTTAATCTTTTATAAAAATACAGGATTTTTCCCAGAATTCCTTCAGGGCACCATGGTGTTTTCCGCCTGTACGGACCGGACGGCGTCCGGCTCCTCCTCGGCGAAATAGGCGTCCAGAATATCGCGCACGACCGGCGCGACCGACGAACCGTGCCCCGCGCCCTCGCCGACCACGCAGATCACGATCTCCGGATCGTCAAACGGCGCAAAGGCGATGAACAGGCCGTTGGTGTAGTTGATCTGCACGCCGTCGACCACCTCGGTCATTTCCGCGGAGCCCGTCTTGCCGCCGACCTTGATCGGATAGTCGGCAAACGTGGTCGCCGCGGTGCCGCCCTCGGCGGTAACCTCGCTCATGCCCTGCATGACGAGGTCGTAGGTGGCGTCCGAGATCTCGATCGTGCCGATCACCTCGGGCTCCTCCGCCTGCACGGTGTCCGAATAGTCATAGGTCTTGATGCTGCGCACCAGCGTGGGCTTGTACAGCGTGCCGCCGTTGACGACCGCCGCCATGTAGTTGGCCAGCTGCAGGGGGGTAAAGGAGTTGTCCGACTGGCCGATCGCCGCGTTGACGTCGTCGCCGCCCATCCATTCGCGCTGGTCGGGGTCGGTTTTCCGCTGCTCCTCGCGGTAGGTCGGGCCGGCGGCGTGGCCGGCGCGCTCGCCGATCTCGATGCCGGTCACGTTGCCCAGACCGAAGCGGTCGCACCACTGCTCGAGGTGCGCGCCGGTCAGCAGCAGGCCGACATTGTAGAAATAGGTGTTGCACGAATATTTGATGGCCGTGGTCACATCCATGGTCATGGGCGTATCGTGGTTGTTGCAGGCGAAGGTGCTGCCGCCGTATTCGAATTTGCCCGTGCAGGTGAAGCTGGTGTTCGCATCGATCAGCCCCTCCTCGAGCGCGGCGATCGCGGTGAGCACCTTGAACGTCGAGCCGGGCGGATACAGGCCGCCTGTGGCGCGGTTGAGCTCGGGATGGCGGGAATCCGCGCTGATCTCGTCATAATCGCGGTTGTAATTCTCCAGATCATAGGTCGGATAGGACGCCATGACCAGCACCTCGCCCGTGTCCGGGTCGAGCGCGACCGCCGCGCCGCCCCGTCCGTAGCCGGAGAGGTAGTTGGCCATCGAGTCCTCCGCCACCTGCTGCAGCTCCAGATCGATGGTGGTGATGACATTGTCGCCCGGCTGGGGCGCGTTGGAGTTTTCGTCCTCCAGCACCGAGCCGCTGCCGAGGTCGGTCTCGACCGTGCGCGAGCCGGCCGTGCCGTGCAGATAGGACTCGAGCGCGGCCTCCAAACCCGACTTGCCGATGTCGTCGCTCATCAGGTAACCCGCCTTTTCGCGGTAGGGGCCGCCGTTTTTGTCGCCGTTCCACTCTTCATAATCGACCGAGCCCACCGTGCCGAGGATGTGCGCGGCAGAATCCGTGTCATAGCTGCGCACGGCCTTGCTCTCGACGTCCACGCCCTCATAATCCTGATGGTGCTCCTTGATGTAGGCGATCAGGTCCATGGAGACGTTGTCCGCCAGCGTAAAGGTCGTGGTGTTGCTAAAGCTGACCTGCCGCATGCTGTAATACAGCCCGACCAGCAGGCGCACGTCCTCATCGGACAGGCCGGTGGGCAGGTAGGCGTTCTCCTCCAGATAGGCGCGCATCGCGTCGATAAATTCGGACGCGGAGACGATCTCGGTCGCGTCCAGCGCCTCCTCCTGATCGATCTCGTTGCCCTCCGCATCGTACTGCGGATCCTGCTCGTTCGCCGCGCGGGCGGCCTCCTTGGCCTGCTGCAGCTCCTCCAGCCCGAGCGTGGACGCGCTCTCCTTGATGTACGCGGAGAGCTCCGTGCGGTCGTCGCTCTCGCCCACATAGGCAAAGGGGGCGGTGTCAGTGATCGGCAGCATGTCGTTGAGCACCGCGCCGCCGGCATCGCTTTCTTCCGTTCCCTCCGCCGTCTCGAGGATCTCCTCCTCATCCGCGGTTTCGTCCGCATCGTCCGCGGACGCATCGCCCGCCGCCGCGCTGCCGTCCGCCTGCACGCGGTGCGCCAGATCGAGCAGCTTGGTGAAGCGGTCCTCCTTATCCTCCCAGAACGAGGCGTAGATCAGCACGAGCGAAAAGCCGGTCTGGTTGGTCACCATCGGGCGGCCGTAGCGGTCGAGGATCTCGCCGCGCGCCGCCGAGACGGTCGAGGTGGTGGTCAGGAACTCCGCCGAGCGGTGCAGATAGTTCTCGCCGTTGACGATCTGCAGCTGCACCAGCTGCGCGCCCGCCAGCCCGAAGCAAAGCAGCAGCAGGCAGCCGAGCGCCATCAGCCGGCGCAGCAGTTGATTTTTATTTACCATTTGCGGTTTCCTCTTTTCCGGATCATCGGTCGGCAAACAGGCGGCTGATGCGCCGCATGGGGAAATACGCGACAAAGCTGAACAGGCAGGTCAGCAGCGTGCCTGCCGCGACCTGCCGGAGCACCAGCCCCAGCGACGCGCCCGCCTGCGGCAGCAGGTAGGCGAAATAGCGCAGCAGGCCCAGCAGGACCATTTCAAACGCGGTCGTCAGCAGCATGGAAACATAGCTGCCGCTGAGCGCCATCCGGCTGAATACCCCGGCCCCCAGCCCGAACAGCAGGAAAAACAACGGGTACAGCCCGTCGATCCCGATAAAGCCCAGATCGTACAGCAGGCCGACCGCAATGCCGACGATCATGCCCTCGGCCGGGCCGTCGAGCAGCGCGGCGGCGACCACCAGCGCGGGCAGCACGTCCACATGGTAGCCCGCGATCGACCATGCGCCGAACAGCGTGGTCTGCACCACATAGAGCAGCAGCGCCAGCAGGATGTACAGCACGATCTTGGGGATGGATAAACGTTCTCTCTGCATGGACTCACTCCGTCGTATCCGTATAGTCAGTGACGATCGAGACGCTCGAGACCGTGTCCACATCGACGAACGGCCGGAGCACCGCGTAATAGGAAATGCCGTTGTCCTCGGGCAGCACGTTTTCCACCGTGCCGATCATCACGCCCTTGGGGAACACGCCGCCGCGGCCCGAGGTCTCGACCGTGTCGCCGATGACCACGCTCGCGTCCTCGGTCAGGTAGGACAGGCGCAGGTTGCCCTCGGCCATCAGGTCGTAATCGCCCTCGGCGATGGCGGTCTCGCGCGTGCGGGTGATCAGCGCGCCGCACTGCATCTCCACATCGACCACAGTCGTGATCTCGCAGGTGTTGCCGGCCACCTCGCTGACGTAGCCGGCCATGCCGTCCACCGTGATGACGAGGTCGCCCACCTCCACGCCGTGATTCGAGCCCTTGTCCAGCGTCAGCGTGGTCGCCCAGTCGCCCGGGTTGCGGGCGATGACCTCGGCCTCGACCGTGGTCAGGTCGCGCTGGCGCTCGGGCTGGCCCGCCTGCTGGCGCAGCCGGGCGTTTTCCTCGAGCGCGAGCTCGGCGTCGCGCACGGTCTGCTCCATCTCGCGGAGCTGGCGCCGCAGCTCTTCGTTTTCCGCCTGCAGCGCGTCAAAATCCGTAAAATAGCTGAGCCCCTTGCCGAAAAAGCCGCCGATGCCCGACGCTGCGCGCTGCACCGGCGTTGTCACGAAGCGCACGACCCGCGTCACGGGCGAGGGGTTGCCGGTGATGCCGCTGTACAGTGCAGACAGCACGCACAGCGCGGCCACGACCGCCCCGCCGATCAAAAAGCGCGAGCCCATGCCCGTTCTGTTCCGTCTTCGCAAAATGCCAAAACTCCTTTCCAGATCCCATGCGGGAACGCATCCCGCCGGGGCGGGACGCGGATGTTCTCTTCTGAAAGCCGCGCGCCGGTCAGACCGCGCGCAGGCTGCGCAAAATCTCATACAGCGGCGCGACCGGCAGGCCCATGACGCTGTAATAATCCCCTTCGATGCCGCGCACGAGCAGCGCGCCGTGCCCCTGGATGCCGTAGGCGCCCGCCTTGTCGAGCGGCTCGCCCGTGGCGAGGTAGGCGGCAAGCTCCTCCTCGGTAAAATCGCGGAAGGTCACGCGGGTGCGGGTGCACAGCGTGCGCGCGCCGCCCGCGGGCGGCAGCACAGCCAGACCGGTCAGCACCTCGTGCGTGCGGCCGCGCAGGCGGCGCAGCATGGCCGCGGCCTGCTGCTCATCCGCCGGCTTGCCGAGCGGCAGCCCGTCGATCGTGACCATGGTGTCCGACCCGATGCACAGCGCCGCAGGGTGCAGCGCCTGCGCGGCCTCGGCCTTGAGACGGCTGAGCCGCACGACCTCGCCGTCCAGCGGCGCGCCGGGGCGCAGCGTTTCGTCCGCATCCACCGGACAGACCGCGAAATCCTTCGTGATCAGCGCCAGCAGCTCGCGCCTGCGCGGCGAGCCGGACGCCAGAATGATGTCCACTTTTTACTCTACCCCTCTTTTATACAGTCCCTTTGTGAATTCCCCGTGGAGGGGTTCGCCCGAAAGGAAGGCCTGCGCGATGCGCGCGCATTCCTCGGGCGCTTCGGTGGTGAACAGCAACCGCGCGGTCTGCACGCCCAGACGCGCATAATCCTCGCGCAGGCAGAGCGGCCGGCTGTTGAGCAGCGTGTTGCGGCAGCCGTATTCGGGCAGGAGCGCAAAGCGCTCGCCGCGCCGGTCGGTCAGATAGGTGACGCCGTCCTGACAGCTGCATTTGCCGCCGTGCTGGCGGCGGATGGCGCAGTTTTCAAAGATCATCAGCGGCAGATAGCCGTAGACGATCAGCTCGGTCTCGAGCGGGCCCTGCATATCGCGGATCTGCGCGAGCCGCGCCTCAAACGACAGGGTCTGCCGCCGCACGCCCAGCTCGGCCAGCGCGCACAGGGTCTTGCTGTTGTAGGCGTTCAGGCCGAAGCCGCCGTGCACGGCAAAGCCCAGCCGCCGCGCCAGCGCCAGATGGCCAAGGTTGCCCGCGAGCACGGTCTGCGTGCCGCGGCTCATGGCCTCGCCCAGCAGCATTTCGATCTCGGGCTGCTCATTGTCCGAAAACACGCGCGGCAGCACGGCCGGCAGGCCGGTCTTGGCCGCAACGTCCAGCGGCGCGTACACGGTCTCCAGCCCGAGCCCCTGCAGCGCGTCCGCCTGCGCGCGGGTGCGCACGGACGCGGTATAGCCCAGAAAGCCCTCGCGCGGGGCGCTTTCCGCGTCGCGCGCGAGCAGCGGCCCCTCCAGCCAGTCGCGGGAGGGCGGTGCGGCGCGGCGGGCCAGCAGCAGCTCGAGCGCATCGCGCCGCATGCCGTTCATCGCAGCGGCGGGGATGGCCAGCCCGTCCTCGAGCTCGATGCGCAGGTTTTTGACATAAAAGGGCGTGCCGCCCGTCTTGCGGAGGGATTTCTCCACCATCTCCGGCGTGGTCGGGCGGTTTTTCGCCTGCTCGACCGGCGCCATGGCGGAAACGCCGTCCGCGCTGAGCACCGCGCCGGTATCCTTCCGCGCGGTAAAGCACAGCGACACCGGCACGAGCGGCGCCTCCCTGCCGGGCGCAAAGCGGCGCGCGGCCTCGTCATAGAGCCCCTGCACCTCATGCAGGGGCACGTCGGTCTTGGTGCCGAACATTTTATCGCCGGTCTTACCGGTGTAATAGCCGTCCGTGAATCCGTCCCGCGAGAACACGCGGCGCAGCGTATCGCGCTCCGCCGGGGTGGGGGCGCGCCGCTCGCGCAGCAGATCGGCATAGATTTTTGTGACGATCGCGGTGTACTCCGGCCGCTTCATGCGCCCCTCGATCTTGAGCGAGGACACGCCGAGCTCGGCCAGCTCAGCCACATGGCCGGCCAGCGCCAGATCCTTGAGCGACAGCGGGTAGCCGCCGCTGTACGGCAGGCGGCAGGGCTGGGCGCACAGGCCGCGGTTGCCCGACCGCTGCCCGATCACCGCGGACAGGTAGCACTGCCCGGAATAACACATGCACAGCGCGCCGTGGACGAACACCTCGGTCTCGACGCCCGCCTGCTCGGTGATCAGGCGCACCTCGTCCCGCGTGCACTCACGGCTGAGCACCACGCGCGAAAAGCCGAGGTCGCGCGCCTCACGCGCGCCGTCGAGCGTGTGTATGGTCATCTGGGTCGAGGCGTGCAGCGCGAAATCCGGCGCATGCGCATGCAGCAGCCGCGCAAGGCCCAGATCCTGCACGATCAGCGCATCCGCGCCCGCCTCATAGAGGAATTTCGCATCCCGCATCGCGTCGTCCAGCTCGCGGTCGCCCGCGAGGATGTTGAGCGTGATGTTGGTCTTGACCCCGCGCGCCCGGCAGTAGGCGATGGCCTGCGCCATCTCATCGGGCGAAAAGCCCTGCGCGTTCCGGCGCGCGTTGAATGTGCCGAAGCCCATATAGACCGCGCCCGCGCCCGACTGCACCGCCGCGCGCACGCCCTCGGGCGAGCCCGCGGGCGCAAGCAGCTCTATCGTCTCGCTCATCTGCGGCGGTTGCCGGGATGGTTCGCGCTGTTGCGGTTCACCTGCTGGCGCAGGGCGGCGTTCTCCGCCTCGAGCGCGCGGCACTTGGCCTCCGCCGCTTCCGCCGCGGTCTTGGCCTTGATATATTCATCCGCCAGGTTGACCGTCGCCAGCGCAAGCGCGCGCGTGGAGGCAAAGGACGCCGAGCCGCCGCAGGCCGCGATGGTCTGCTGCGCCATCTCCGCCACCTCGTTCATATATTCTACGGTCTCTTCGGCCAGCATGGTGTAATGCTGCCCTGCGATCTTGATCGTCACGCGGTTCGCCATGGCTGATCCCTTCCTTTCGCAAAAAAATCGTTCAAAAGGCATATTTCGATAAAATATAGTATACCACAATGCGCCCGCATTGGAAACAAAAAATATGCGCAAAATCCGGCGCGCGGACCGGCGTTTTTTCTACGCCCCGCGCGATGCCGCGCGGCGGCGCGAAAAGATCGCGGTTTGCCTTGTGCCGGCGCGCGCTTTGTGCTAAAATAAAAGCGTGGCAGTGTCCCCCGGCGTCCGGCGCCGCGGCCCTGCCCCGATCTTATCAACGCAAACGGCGCGGCAGCTGGCCCCGCCGTTACCGGAGGTCCCTTTTTATGCTGAATATCAACGAGGTGCGGCGCATTGTCGTCAAGGTCGGCACCTCGACGCTGACATATGACAACGGCCGGCTCAACATCCGCCGCATCGAGCGGCTGGTCCGCACGATCAGCGACCTGCGCAACCGCGGGTTCGAGATGGTGCTGGTCTCCTCGGGCGCGGTCACGGTGGGCGCGGCCAAGCTCGGCCTTGCCGAGCGCCCGGGCGAGCTCGCCATGAAGCAGGCCGCGGCTGCGGTCGGCCAGTGCGAGCTGATGCACATTTACGACAAGATGTTTCTGGAATACGGCATCAACGTCGCCCAGATCCTGCTCACGCGTGAGAACATCATCGACGACGACCAGCGTGAGAACATCCACAACACCTTCACCGCCCTGCTGCACACCGGCGTCGTGCCGATCGTCAACGAGAACGACACGGTCGCCACAGCGGAGCTCAAGCACATCGAAAACTTCGGCGATAACGACACGCTTTCCGCGGTCGTCGCCCGCATGTGCGAGGCCGACCTGCTCGTTATCTTTTCCGATATCGACGGGCTGTATGATTCCGACCCGCGCAAAAACCCGCAGGCCCGCCTGATCGGCCACGTCGCCAAGATCGACGCCAAGATCCGCCGCATGGCGGGCGGCGCCGGCTCGTCGCACGGCACGGGCGGCATGGCGACCAAGATCACCGCCGCCGAGCTGTGCATGGACGCCGGCATCCCCATGCTGGTGGCCAACGGCGACAAGGAAGGCGTATTGTATGATATTGTCGACGGCAAGAGCGTCGGCACACTGTTTGCAAGGGAGGCCGGCTGACATGACAAAGCAGAGATCCCACCGCATGATAGACGTCCTGTGCGACAGGCGGCTGCGCTTTTTTACCCGGGCGCAGATCGTCGCCGCGCTGATCGGCGCGGCCGCAGGCGCATTCCTCGGGGTGCAGGCCTACTACAACGGCTGGCTGGGCTGACTCCCGCAGGCAAAAAATGATGATTTGAGGTGAGCATATGCGCGAATTGATGCAGATCGCCGAGGATGCCCGCCGCGTCAAATACGCGGTCGCAAAGCTCGGCACGAACGATAAAAACCGCGGCCTGCGCGCCATTGCGGACGCGCTCGAGGCGCGGGCGGACGAGATCATCTCCGCCAACCGCACCGACATCGAAAACGGCCGCGCAAGCGGCCTGTCCGACGGGCTGATCGACCGCCTGATGCTGGATGAAAAGCGCATCGCCGGCATTGCGGAGGGCTGCCGTCAGGTGGCGGCGCTGCCCGACCCGGTCGGCGAGGTGCTCTGGATGCGCAAAACGCCGAACGGGCTGAACATCGGTCAGAAGCGCGTGCCCATGGGCGTGATCGGCATCATCTACGAGGCGCGCCCCAACGTCACGGTGGACGCGGCGGCGCTCTGCTTCAAGGCGGGCTCGGCCTGCATCCTGCGCGGCGGCAAGGAGGCGTTCCACTCCTCCATGTGCCTGACCCGCCTGATGCGGCAGGCGCTCGAAAGCGAGGGTCTGCCCGCGGACGCGATCAATCTGGTCGAGGACACCTCGCGCGAGAGCGCCAATCAGATGATGAAGATGAACGGCTACCTGGATGTGCTCATCCCGCGCGGCGGCGCGGGGCTGATCCAGTCGGTCGTGATGAATGCGACCGTACCGGTCATCGAGACCGGCACCGGCAACTGCCATGTGTATGTCGACGCTTCGGCCGACCTCGACATGGCGCAGAAGATCCTGGTCAACGCCAAATGCCAGCGGCCGAGCGTGTGCAACGCCGCCGAAAGCCTGCTGGTGCATCGGGATGTGGCAGAACAGTTCCTGCCCATGGCGGCGGCCGGCCTTGCGCCGAGCGGCGTCGCCATCCACGGCTGCCCGCGCACGATGGAGATTCTGGGGGATGCGATCCTCCCCGCGACCGACGAGGACTATGCCCGCGAGTATCTGGGCTATGAGATCTCCTGCAAGGTCGTCGATTCGCTCGACGAGGCGATCGGCCACATCAACCGCTTTAACACCGGCCACTCGGAGTGCATCGTCACCCGCGATTACGACGCCTCGCAGCGATTCCTCGAGGAGGTCGACGCAGCTGCGGTCTATGTCAACGCCTCGACCCGCTTTACCGACGGGTTCGAGTTCGGCTTCGGCGCGGAGATCGGCATCTCCACCCAGAAGCTGCACGCGCGCGGCCCCATGGGGCTGACCGCGCTGACCACCACCAAATTCATCATTTACGGAAACGGACAGGTGCGGGAATGAACAAAAGCATGGAGAAGGAATACAAATGGCGCGCAAATGAATATGTGCTCGGGCAAGCGCTGTTGTGGGCCTCCTCCCGCATCGGCAGCCAGAGCCGCACGATCCATATGCAGTCCCAGTATTACGACACGCTGGACGGGCTGCTCAGCCGCCAGCAGGCGGCGCTCCGCCTGCGCCGCGAGAACGCGCGCAGCGTATGCTGCCTCAAGATGAACAACCAGAACACGCCCGAGGGCATGCGCGCGCACGAGGAATACCAGTGCGACGCGGAGACCGTGCAGGACGGCCTGCGCGGTCTGCCGGACAAGGGCGCGCCGCGCGCGCTGTGCGACCAGGCGCTCGCCGCCCCGCTCGAGATGATCTGCAACGTGGATTTCCGGCGCTGCGCCGTGCTGCTGCAGGAGGGCGACACGGTCTGCGAGCTCGCGCTCGACGAGGGCACCCTGCGCCACGGCGGGCGCACCGCCCCGCTGTGCGAGATCGAGCTGGAGTACGTCGCGGGCAGTGAGGATGACTTTCACAGTCTGGCCGCCGAGCTGGCGGAGTACCTCTCGCTCGTCCCCGAGCCGGAGAGCAAGCTGGTCCGCGCGATGAAGCTGTGACCCGACAGGAATATGTATGCTGAGCAGGCCGCCCGACCGGGCGGCCTGCTTTTTTGCGCAAGCGGCCGGTCCCTTCCCCTCTGCCGCCTCCCTGCGCTGCGAAATCGTTCCAAAAAATATATTTTTTGCGGCGGCGCAATTCTCGCCCTGCGTTCTTGCAAAAAAAGGCGAATTCATGTATAATCAATATGAAAATGACGGGGACTGTCCTGCATGCAGCGAAGCAGGCGCCCCCTTTGCCGCAGCTGTGAGGAAGTTTCGCCAATGAAGGACAAGCTCAGGCGCATATTGTGGATCGCAGCCGCCGTCGTGCTGGTCATCAACGGCGCGCTGTTTGCCGCCGGCCGGCTGCAGACGCAGTACGAGCTGACCGACGCGACCGAGGTCCATTTCATCGACGTCGGGCAGGGCGACGCCGCCCTGCTGCTCTCGGGCGGACAGGCCGTGCTGATCGACGCCGGCACCGCGGAAAGCGCGAGCGCGCTCGTCCGCTATCTGGAGGAGCGCGGCGTGCGCAGCCTGTATGCTGTCATCGCCTCGCATCCGCATTCCGACCACATCGGCGGCATGGCCGCGGTGCTCTCCGCGTTTCCGGCCGAGCATTTCTACATGGGGCCGGAGACCCAGAATACCGCCGCCTACGAGGACATGCTGGATGCGCTGGAAGCGCAGGGCGTGCAGCCCGCCATTCCCGCGGACGGCGACACGCTGCGTCTGGATTCGGGCGCGACAGTCACCTTCCTCGGCCCGGCGGACGACGTTTCGGCGGAAAACATGAACGACCGCTCGCTCATCGCGCTGTTTTCCACCGGCGCGGAGCAGGTGCTGTTCATGGGCGACGCGGAAGCGGCTGCCGAGCAGTCGCTGCTGGCGCACCATCCCGAGCTCACCTGCGACATCCTCAAGGTCGGGCACCACGGCGCCGCGACCTCCTCCACACCGGCATTTTTGTCCGCGATCCAACCCTCCGTTGCCGTCATTTCCTGCGGCGTGGATAACGATTACGGCCACCCCAGTGACCAGACGCTGCAAAACCTGTCCCTTGCGGGGGTGGACGACATCCGCATCACTGCGGAAGAAAGCACGGTCGTCCTCCCGCTCAACCCACCGTCACCAGGCAAGGAGAATGCTGCATGAAACAGACCGGTATTGTCGACCGCTTTGAAGGCGATCGTGTCATTGTCGAGATCGACGGGAAAATGGTCGAATTCCCCCGCGCCGACGCGCCCGCCATGCTGGCAGAGGGCATGGTCGTGATCCTGCGGGACGGCCGCATCGCTGAGATCGACCAGATCGAAACGCAGCGCATCGAGGATGACATGCGCCGCCGTTTTGAGCGCATCCTCGGCAAGCAGACCGACGAATAACCCAATAGAAAGGCGAACACAACCCATGGAAAAGAAACCCTTTTTGACTTTGGAGCAGGTGCAGGAGATCGTAAAGACCTACCCCACCCCGTTCCATATCTACGATGAGAAGGCCATCCGCGAAAACGCGCGCCGGGTCAAGGCGGCGTTTGCGTGGAACCCGGGCTTCAAGGAATACTTTGCCGTCAAGGCGACCCCCACCCCCCGCCTGCTCCAGATCCTGCACGAGGAGGGCTTCGGCTGCGACTGCTCGAGCTACACCGAGCTGCAGATGAGCCGCGCCTGCGGCATCACCGGCCACGACATCATGTTCTCCTCGAACGTGACCCCGAATGAGGACTTCAAGCTCGCCAGCGATCTGGATGCGATCATCAACTTTGACGACATCACCCATCTGGACTATTACGACAAGGTCGGCGAGTGGAAGGAGACCATGTCCTGCCGCTTCAATCCGGGCGGCGACTTCGTGCTCGAAAACGAGATCATGGACACCCCGCAGGAAGCCAAGTACGGCATGACCCGCGAGCAGCTGATCGAAGCGTTCAAGTATATGAAGGCCAAGGGCGTCAAGCACTTCGGCATCCACGCGTTCCTCGCGTCCAATACCGTGGCGAACGAATACTACCCCGCGCTGGCGCGCATCCTGTTCCAGCTCGCCGTTGAGGTGCGCAAGGAAACCGGCGTGCACATCGCGTTCATCAACCTGTCGGGCGGCGTCGGCATCCCCTACAAGCCCTGGCAGGAGCCCAACGACATCATGGTGATCGGCGAGGGCGTGCGCCGCGCCTTTGAAGAGGTGCTGGTGCCGGCCGGCATGGACGACGTTTCCATCTACACCGAAATGGGCCGCTTCATCATGGGCCCCTACGGTGCGCTGGTCGCCAAGTGCATCCACCACAAGCACACCTACAAGGAATATGCGGGTCTGGACGCCTGCGCGGCCAACCTGATGCGGCCGGCGATGTACGGCGCCTACCATCACATCACCGTGCTGGGCAAGGAAAACGCCCTGCATGACCGCACCTACGACGTGACGGGCGGCCTGTGCGAAAACAACGACAAATTCGCCATCGACCGCAATCTGCCGCGCATCGACATCGGCGATTACGTCTACATCCACGACACGGGCGCGCACGGCTTCTCGATGGGCTACAACTACAACGGCAAGCTGCGCTCGGCAGAGCTGCTGCTGCGCGAGGACGGCACGGTCGAGCTGATCCGCCGGGCGGAGACCCCGAAGGACTATTTTGCGACCTTCGACTTCACCGGCCTGTTCGACGACATCAAGTAAAACAAAACAGCAAAAAAAGAGTGCGCGAAAGCGCACTCTTTTTGTTTATCCGTTTCCCTGCAGCAGGAACACCGCCGCCAGCGCCAGCAGAATGACGATCAGCGTCTGCAAAACGCGCAGCGCGCGCTGCCTGCGGCGGTCCCTGCGCCGCGCGCGCTCCTCCGCCGGGTCGGGCGCGGGGATGGTCTCCGTGCCGTCCGGCTTATGGTCGATCAGCGGGATATGGCAGGTATTGCATTCGGTGAAGCCAGGTCGGAATTCCGCCCCGCATTTGGGACACCACGGCATGCCGCTCCCCCCTTACCGTCCGATCAGGTAGAGCAGCGCGAGCGCGGCCACGATCACCGCCGCCACGACCGGCAGCAGCTTGAACGAGGCGTTGTCCTCCATCGGCTGCTCGGGCATCTCCATGGCCTGCTCCTCGGCCAGACGGGCGAGCTCGTCCTCATCCAGCTCCTCCGCTTCGAGCGCCTGCTTGGTCTCGTCGATCAGCGCGCGGGCGCGGGCAGTGTCCTCCGCCTCGACCAGCACCTCGATCATATACTGCGCGCGCCGGCCAGTCACCGCGCCTGCATGCTGGGTCAGCACCTGCCGCATGACGGCGTTCACGCCGCTCTCCCGCAGCATATCGCGGATCATCTCCGCGTTGACGCGCGCCTGCGCCGTGTAGACCGCGATCGGGTTTTCCAGCGAAACGGCGGCTTCCTCCTGCGCCGTCTCCGGCGCGGCGGCCTGCGCCTCTGCCGCTTCATCCTCCTCCGGCAGGACGTCTACCAGCGGCACATGGCAGGTCGCGCATTCGGTAAAGCCCTCCCGGTATTCTGCTTTGCACTTGGGGCACCAAGGCATTGTGCATCCCCTCCTCTGCAAAGAGTATACCATATCAATTTGCGTCTTTCCAGACAAAAATGGGCAGCGGCGGGTCGTTCCGCCGGTTGAGCCAGTCGCAGGCGAGCACGGTGAACCGCCGGTCGTCCAGCGCGCGCAGATGCGCCAGCACGGCGTCCCGCTCGGCGTAGCCGTTCTCCTTTCCGTAATACAGCGCGAGCGCCATCACGCCGCCCGGCCGCAGCAGCGCCAGCCCCGCGTCGATCGCGGGGAGCGAAGTCGCGGCGGTGGTAAAGATGTGCGGGTCGCCGCCCGGCAGGCGGCCGAAATTGAACACGATGCAGTCCACCGTGCCGGGCGCGGCGTACTGCGCCATGTTGGCGTGGCTGTCCTGCACCACCTCGGCGCGCAGCCCCTCCGCCGCGAGCAGTTCCCGCGTTTGCCGGATGGCGTCCGGCTGGATGTCGAACGCGAGGACGCGCCCCGCCGGCCCTGCCAGCCGGCAGAGCAGCGCGGTGTCGCGCCCGCGGCCCGCCGTGGCGTCGATGCAGAACGCGCCCGGCCGCACCTGCCGCCGCAGCAGATCGTGTACAACGGTCAAGGTATTCATACAAAGCTCCCCTCGGTTTGCGATACCCACAGCGGCAGCGCGTTTTCCCGCCTCTGGCAGCTGTTTTGCGCCGCTCGTGGTATCATCGTGAAATAAGCGGTATACTGGCCATTATACCACACGCCGAGGGGTTTGCCTATGCCCTTACGAATCGAGGATGCGCCCGTCGGTCGATACGACCACCACCCGCCACGGCAGGAACTTGCCGCTCGCCTGCAGGGCGGTGCGCACCGCGTGCTCGATGCCGCCGCAGCAGGGCACCTCCATGCGCACGACGGTCACGCTTTTGATGTCGTTCTGCCGGATGATCTCGGTCAGCTTTTCGCTGTAATCGCCCTCGTCCAGCTTGGGGCAGCCGATCAGTGTGATCCTGTTTCGGATAAAGTCCTGATGGAAATTCGCATAGGCGTAGGCCGTGCAGTCCGCGGCGACCAGCAGGTGCGCGCCGTCAAAATAGGGCGCATTCACCGGTACGAGCTTGATCTGCACCGGCCACTGCCGCAGTTCGGAGACCGCCGGCGCGCCCGCCGCCGGCTGTGCGGCCGGCGTGTGGTGCAGCGCCCGCGCCTGACTGCCCGGACAGCCGCAGGCGAGCGGCGGCTGCTCCTGCGCCGCGGCGCGCATGTTCGCCTGCACCGCCGCCTCATCATAGGCCGCGGCCTCCCGCTCGACAAACGAGATCGCGCCCGTCGGGCAGACGGGCAGGCAGTTGCCCAGACCGTCGCAGTAATCGTCGCGCAGCAGCTTCGCCTTGCCGTTGACCATGCCGATCGCGCCCTCGTGGCACGCGGATGCGCACAGGCCGCAGCCGTTGCATTTTTCTTCGTTGATCTCTATGATTTTCCGGATCATAACCGTTCCCTCCGTGGTATTGACTTTGTGCTTTGATGTTACTATACTGAGTGGGAAACGTATGTTGTTTGAACAACGAAACAGGAGGAAATATGAACCTGTCTGTTCTGTCCGGCTGCCGGCTGTTCGCCTATGTCCCCGCGGACGCGCTGCCCGCGCTGCTCGACGCGGTGGGCGCCTACACCCGGCGCTATGACAAGGGCCAGCCGGTCTGCCGCATGGGGGACACCGTGCGCGCGCTGGGCGTGGTGCTGTCCGGCAGCGTCACCATCGAGCGCGACGATGTCTGGGGCAACAAGACCATTCTGGACCGCGCGGCGCCCGGCATGGTGTTCGCGGAGACCTATGCCTGCGTGCCCGATACGCCGATGATGGTCAGCGCGGTCGCCGCTGAGGCGAGCGAGGTGCTGTTCATCCCCGCGGACGCCCTGCTCGCGCCCGCCGCGCCGCCGGACGCGGGGCGGCTCGCCCTGCTGCGCGGCCTGCTGGCGGTCTCCGCCCGCAAAAACCTGACGCTGACGCGCAAAATCGTGCACACCTCGCCCAAATCGCTGCGCGGGCGGCTGCTTTCCTACCTGTCCGCGCAGGCGGTGCAGCACGGCAGCGACAGCTTCGACATCCCCTTTGACCGCCAGCAGCTGGCGGACTATCTGGGCGCCGACCGCAGCGCGCTGTCCGGCGAGCTGGGCAGGATGCGGCGGGACGGCCTGCTCGACTTCCGCAAAAACCATTTCGAGCTGCACCGCCGCGCCGCGGCGGACGAATGATCCAAACGATTTGCAACCACACAAGGAGGTTTTCCCTTTATGATCGACTGCATGCCCTATCTCGAGGCCCATCGGGACGAACTGCTCGAGCATCTGGCCTCGCTCATCCGCATCCCGAGCGTCGAGGGCGCGCCCGCGCCCGGCGCGCCGTTCGGCCGCGAGGTCGCGCGCTGTCTGGAAAAAATGCTGACGCTGTGCGAGCGGCTCGGCCTGCGCACCGGCAGCATGGACGGCCGCGTGGGCTGGTGCGAATACGGCGCGGGTGAGGAGATGATCGCCGTGCTGGCGCATCTGGATGTCGTGCCCGCGGGCGAGGGCTGGACCGAGGCCGCGCCCTTTGCGGGCGAGGTCAAAAACGGCCGCATCTACGGCCGCGGCGCAATGGACGACAAGGGTCCGGCCGTGGCGGCGGTCTACGCGCTCGCCGCGCTAAAGGACGCGGGCTTTGTCCCCGCGCGGCGCATCCGCATCCTGTTCGGCACCAACGAGGAGACCGGCTGTCAGGATATGGCGTGGTACCGCGCGCACGGCGGCGAAATGCCGGTCATGGGCTTTACGCCGGACGGCGAATACCCGCTCATCAACGGTGAAAAGGGCATTTTCACCTGCACCTATACGCGTCGCCTTGCCCCATCCGGCGCATACCGACTGACCCGCTTCGAGGGCGGCACGGCGTCCAACGTCGTGCCCGCGTATGCGGCGGCCGAGCTCGCCTGCCCGGCGGAGGCGGCTGCCCGCATCGCGCAGGACAAAGTGACCGTCACCCCGATCGAAGGCGGCATCCGTGTGGAGGCGCAGGGCGTGTCCGCGCACGGCTCCACGCCCGAGCAGGGCGAAAACGCCATCGGCCGGCTGGCGGCAGCGCTCAGCCAGCTGCCGCTCGAGGGCGACCTCGCGGACTGCATGGCCTTCCTCGCCGGCCGCATCGGCATGGAGACCCGCGGCGAATCGCTCGGCCTTGCCATGCGGGACGAGGTCTCGGGCGAGCTGACCGTCAACCTCGGCACGGCCGCGTTTGCGGACGATACGCTGTCGCTCTCGTTCTCCATCCGCTATCCGGTCACCAAAACCAAAGATGACGTGTATCCCCGCCTGACGCGCGCGTTCGCGCTCGGCGGCTTTGCCGAGACCGCCCTGCACCACGACGCGGCGCTCTACCTGCCGCCCGAGAGCGAGCTGGTGCGCCGCCTGCTCGCGGTTTACGAGGCCGCGACCGGCGAAAAGGCCGCGCCCAAGTGCATCGGCGGCGGCACCTACGCCAAGTCCATCCCGAATCTGCTGGCCTTCGGCCCGATCTTCCCGGGCGACGTGGTGCGCGAGCACCAGCCGGACGAATATATGGAGGTGGACCGCCTGCTGCAGAACGCCGGGATCATCGCCGCGGCCATGGCCGCGCTGGCGGGCTGAGCGCGGATTTTACCCATTTTTTATTTGACCGCCTCCCCGCCCCCGTGCTACACTGGTAAGCAGAAAGAAGGGATCGGAATGAACACTCTGCCGCGGGGCCTGTTCCGCGTGACGGGCTGGACCTTTGCCTGTGGCATCGTGACCACGCTGCTGCAGATGGTCTTTGTGCCCATGGCGCTCGGCCAATGGTATATCGACCACCTCGCGCAGATGAACATGGCGTTCAACGCGCTCGCCCTTGTGCTGTTTATCGCGGTGGGGCTGCTCGTCATGCGGCGGCTCACCTATAAGATGATCTTCCTGTCCGCGGCCGTGCATGTGGCGCTGTCGCTCATCATCATCGCCGTGGAGCAGATCTCGGGCGTGTCGCCCGTGCTGGTATTCGTGTTCGCGCTCTATCCGTTTTTGTATTTCAGCTCATCGCTGTCCAGCACCATCCTGACCCTGCGCCCCGGGCTGCCGTCCATGACGGTCGCGCTGCTGACCCTGCTGGTGTCCTTCCTGTTCGTGCTGTTCGGACGCCGCGCAGCCCCCGCATCCGGGGAGGACGCCGCCGGCGCATGACGCCCGCGCGCGCCCGCTGCTATTTTTGCCGCTTTGCGCCGGAGGCCGACCGCCTCCGGCCTTTGCTTTGCCCGCCGGCGGCCGGCCCGTCCAGACCGGCGCAGAACGCCGCCCAGCGCGCGTCCGATTCGACAAACGGCGCGGGGCAGGTCTTGTGGGTCACGTCGTAATGCCGCAGCACGTTTTCCGCCGGGATGCCGTACCGCGCCATCAGCCGGCGCACGAGCGCCTGCGCCCGGCGCACCGTCTCCGGCAGAAAGGTTTGCCGCCCGTCCTGCACCCGGCCGCACAGCGCCACGCCGATGCTGTTTGCATTGCGGCAATAGGGGTGGGCGTATGCGCCCCGCGTGCCGCAGTGCCAGGCGACGTCCCGGTCGGCCACGCTCTGCCACACCGCCTGCCCGTCCACATAGTAATGCGCCGACACGCCCGCCGCGTATCCCGCGGCGCGTTCGGCCTGCTGCCGCGCGCTTCCTTCCCCGGCCGCGCTGTGCAGCACGATATAGCGGATCTCCCCCGCCCGGCGCGCCGCGCGCCGGAAATTGCGGCAGTCCGCCGGTATCATCCCCACTTTGGTCACTTTCAAGCACCTCCTGCATATACTCCAAAAAAAGCAGCACAGTTTGACACGATTTGGTCAATCTGTGCTATGCTTATGCGGAAAGTTGTGTTATAATGTGGGGTAGACACGTTTGAGAGGAAGATATTACATGGTTTACAGCAATATCCTGGAGGCCGTCGGCCATACGCCCATGGTTCGTCTGAACCGCATGGTGCCGGCCGGCTGCGCCGACGTGCTGGTCAAGTTCGAGGGGCTGAATGTCGGCGGCTCGATCAAAACGCGCACTGCGCTCAATATGCTCGAGGACGCGGAACAGCGCGGCCTGATCCATCCGGACACCATCATCGTCGAGCCGACCAGCGGCAACCAGGGCATCGGCCTGGCGCTGTGCGGCGCGGTCAAGGGATATACGGTCAAGATCATCATGCCGGACTCGGTCTCCGAGGAACGCCGCAAGCTGGTGCAGCATTACGGCGCGGAGGTCATTCTGGTGCACGACGCCGGCAACATCGGCGACTGCATCGCCGAGTGCCAGCGCATCGCGGACGAAATGGCGGCAAATGACCCCAATGTTTTCGTACCCGGCCAGTTTGACAACCCGGCCAACCCTGCGGTGCACCGCCACCACACGGCCACCGAGATCCTCGAGCAGGTCGGCGGCCCGATCGACGGCTTCTGCTCCGGCTTCGGCACGGGCGGCACGATCAGCGGCATCGGCGAGGTGCTCAAGGCCCAGAATCCCCAGATCGAGATCTGGGCGGTCGAGCCGGAGAACGCCGCCATCCTGTCGGGCGGTTCGATCGGCACCCACATGCAGATGGGCATCGGCGACGGCATCATCCCCAAAAACCTGAACAACGATATTTACGACCACCTGTACATCGTCACGGACGACGAGGCCATCCAGACCTCCAAGGATCTGGCGCGGCTCGAGGGCCTGATGTGCGGCATTTCGAGCGGCACCAACGTCGCCGCCGCGATCCAGCTGGCCAAAAAGCTCGGCCCGGGCAAGACGGTCGTCACCGTGCTGCCGGATACCGCGGAGCGGTATTTCTCCACCCCGCTGTTCAGCGAGGATGAAACCTGATTTTCATACAGAAAAAGCAAAGGCTGCCCTTGCGGGCAGCCTTTTGTGTTTGGCCGCAGGGTCCCTTATGCCTCTTCGTCATGGAATTCCAGACATTTGAGCACATAGGAGACGTCCCCTGTGGTTTTGAGGTTGTTCAGCACCGTTTCATCCTCGAGCGCGGTGCAGATATTGCTCAGCAGGTCGAGGTGCTCGTCGCCCACGCCGGCGATGCCGAAGATGAGCTGCGCCTTTTCGTCGCCGAAGTCCACGCCCTCGGGGTACTGCAGCATGACGATGCCCGACTTTTTGACGCGCGCCTTCTGCTCGGTCGTGCCGTGCGGGATGGCGATGCCCATGCCCATATAGGTGGTGACCAGCTTTTCGCGCTCGAGCATGGCGTCGATATACTGCTCATCCACGCAGCCCTGCTCGACCAGCAGGCGGCCGGCGGCGCGGATCGCGTCCTCCTTGGACACCGGCTGCAGGCCCAGCATGACGCAGTCCGCCGTCATGACCGTGCGCTTCTTTTCCTCCGCCTGCGCGGGCTCTGCGGCCGCAGCGTCCGGCGCGGCTTGCGCCTGCGCGGGCTTGGCCGCGGTCAGCGTGCGGTAGAGCGCATCCAGACCGGGGTCCGCCAGGAAGTTGCCGATGGCGACCAGATGCGCCTGCGGCGCGCAGGCCCGGGCGCGGTCGGCCAGCACCTGCTGGCACACGACCACATCCGCATCCGCCGGGATGTTGTCCACGCTGGTGTTGGTGACGATCAGGTCGGGGCGCTCATCCTTGATGCGGTTGCGGAACTTGGTCGCGCCCATGGCGGACGAGCCCATACCCGCGTCACACGCGAAGATGACCTTTTTGACCGCGCTGCCGTCGGCGAGCGGCGCGTCAGCCGCAGCCGGCGCGGCCGTACCCTTGGCCTCGGCCTTCATCTGCTGCATCTGCCCCTGCGCTTCCTCCAGATTCTTCGCCCCCGCCATCTTGACGATGGGCGCGGCGATGACGAACGACACCGCCGCCGCGATGGCCACGCCGATCCAGCTGACGAAAATGCTGCTTCTGGGGCTCATCATGGTGAACGCGATGATCGAGCCGGGCGCCGCCGGGCCGTTCAGGCCGGCGTTCATGATGGAGAAGAACAGGATGGCGCACGCATTGCCCACGATCGGGGCGATGATGACCACCGGGTTCATCAGGATGTACGGGAAATAGATCTCATGGATGCCGCCGAAAAAGTGGATGATGATCGCGCCGGGCGCCGAGCCGCGGGTCGTGCGGTCCTTGGAGAAGAACATGTAGGCCAGCAGTACGCCCAGACCGGGGCCGGGGTTGGTCTCCAGCATGTACATGATGGACTTGCCCGCCTCCGCGACCTGCTCCGCGCCGATCGGCGTGAACACGCCGTGGTTGATGGCGTTGTTGAGGAACAGCACCTTGGCCGGCTCGAGGAACACCGAGACCAGCGGCAGCAGGCTGTGGTTGACCAGAAACGCAACGCCGGCGGACAGCACGCTCAGGATGGCGCTCATGACCGGACCGATCGCATAATAGCCGAGGATGGCCATGATCATGCCGAAGATGCCGACCGAGAAGTTGTTGATCAGCATTTCAAAGCCGGCGGGCATGCGGTTTTCCATCATTTTGTCAAACTTTTTGATGACCCAGCCCGCGAGCGGGCCCATGATCATCGCGCCCATCAGCATGGGCTGGCCCTCGGTGCCGCCCACGCCCGCGATGCAGCCCATGACTGCGATCGCGCCCATGACGCGGCCGCGGTCGCCGCCGACCATCTTGCCGCCCTGCGCCGCGATCAGCACGGGCAGCAGGAAGGTGAGCATGAACGGCTGGATGGAGGCCAGCTCCGCGTTCGGGATCCAGCCGGTGTCGATGAACAGGGCGGTGATAAAGCCCCACGCAATAAACGCGCCGATATTTGGCATGACCATGGCGCTGAGGAATTTGCCGAATCTGGCAATCGCATTTTTCATACGAATGGCAACTCCTTTTATCTTTTTTCTCTTTTTTCATTGCGGCTGCCTGTTTTCAGGCTTTCACAGGCAGCGAGGCTTTCGTTTTGTGTCTCTATTGTAGCGGACGGCACGCGCGCCTGCAAGCGCCGGTTATGGCACGGTTGTCCCGCCGCGCTGGTGCCAACGCCCCGCGGTTTATGCAATTCGTTCAAACTCCTCTCCCCCGCTTGGTTGGGTTTGCCCAAAACCCGCCCCGCATCCCGCCGTCCTGCCGCAGGTTTGGCACCAGCGGCAGGGGGCAAAGTTTCCCCGCGGCGCAGCGCAGCCCTTCCGTATATCTTTTTGCGCGGCCCTGTGCTATAATAAGGGCAGTATGCTGCGCCCGCGCAAGCCGGGCGCAGCCGGCGGAAAGGAGGGATCGCCGTGGAACAGAGGGAGCGTCTGCCCCTGCTGACCGACAACGGCCGCAGGCTGATCCGCAAGCTGGCCGACCTGCCGCCCGTGTGGCTGACCGCGGCGGCGCTGGGCGAGAGCATCGGCGTCAGCCGCCGCACGGTCATGCGCGAGCTGCCCGGCATGGAAAAATGGCTGCTGGCGGCGGGCTTCCGCCTTGTCCGCAGCCCGGGGCAGGGCGTGCGGCTGGAGGAGGACGAGACGCGCCGCGCCGCCCTGCGCGCAAAGCTGGACGGCGGCAGCACGGCGCTGTCCCGTCCGGAGCGCATCGACCGGCTGCTCACCCTGCTGTTCGCGGCGCAGGGCCCGTGCAAAACGCAGTGGCTGGCGGACAGGCTGGATATCTCCGAGCACACGCTGTCGAGCGACCTGAACACCGCCGAGGAATGGCTGCGCGCACGCGGCGTGTCCGTCCTGCGGCGCGCGGGCGTCGGCGTGTGGCTGGAGGGCACGCCGGAAAACCTGCGCCGCGCGGCCGCCGTGCGCCTGCGGCCGCAGCTGGCCCAGCTGGACTGGTCCCAATTCCCCGAAGGCCCGGCGCGCAGCCCGCTGTTCGAGCTGGTCGATCCCAAGGACCTGCAGGCAGCTGCCCGGGTGCTGCAGGGCTTTGAGCGCAGCCGGCGCTTTGTGTTCAGCGACAGCGCCTTCCTGTCGCTCCTCCTGCACCTGACGCTGCTCGCCGGACAGGTGCGCAGCGGCCGTCTGGCCGCATCCGGCCCGCGCAGCGCCGCAGGTCCGGACGCCGCCGCGCTGCTCATCTCGCTCGAGGGCGCGCTGGGCGTGCGTCTGCCGGCAGACGAGGCCGCCTATCTGGAGCACTATCTGCAGGCCGCCGCGGGCGAGCCTGACTGGGGCGATCCGGAGGAACTGCGCGCCAGCCAGCTCGCCGCCCTGCTCATCCGCGGCATGGAGCGCGAGACCGGCGTCGATCTGGCCGGGTTCTCCACCTTCCGCACCGATCTGTGCGCCCATCTGCGCCCCATGCTGCTCCGCCTGACGCGCGGCGAGCGCATCGAAAACCCGCAGCTGGACGCGGTGCGCACCCAGTACCCCGCGCTGTGGGATGCGGTGCGCCGCGTGAGCGCCGAGGCGGCGCGCACCCTGCGCCTGCCGCCCCTGCCGGACGAGGAGGCGGGCTTTCTCGCCATGCACTTCGGCGCGGTGCTCGAGCAGTGCGAACGCACGCGCCGCCGCCTGCGCGCGGTGGTGGTCTGCCCGATGGGTATGGCGACCAGCCGCTTCCTGACCAGCCAGCTCGACCGGGAATTCCCGGCCATCGCCGTCGAGCGCATGTGCCCGCTGCGCGGGCTGGATACCGACGCGCTGCGGCGCGAGGGCGTCGGGCTGATCATCTCGACCGTGCCGCTGCATGTGGATTTCCCGCATGTGACGGTCAGCGCGGTCCTGCAGGAAAAGGACCGCATCCTGCTGCAGGGCGCGGTCGACCACTTCTGCGGCCAGCCGGCCGCCCCGGCGACCGGCGGCGCCGCCCCGGCCGCCGACCTGCGCTATGCCGACGCGCTGACCAGCTGCATCGTCGGCCTGCTGGACAGCATGGTCATCACCGACCTCCCCGCCTTGCCGGACAAGGCGCAGCTGCTGCGCGAGGCCGCGCGCCTGTTCAGCCGCAGCCCGCAGCAGGCGCGTGCGATCGAGCAGGCGCTCGCCCGCCGCGAAGCGCTGGGCGACACCTATATCCCGCCGCTGCGCATCCAGCTGCTGCACTGCAAGACCGACGCCGTGCGCGGCTGCCGTCTGGGCTATCTGCGCCTGCCGCAGCCGCTGTCCGAGGCCGGCCGCACGCTGGACGGCGCGGTGGTCATGCTCGCGCCGGACGGCCCCGAACCCGTGTGGCAGCGCGTCATGCAGGAGGTCAGCGCCGTGCTGATCGACCGGCCCGCGCTCGCCGAGGCGATGCGCGCGGGCGACCGCGACCGCGCGGTGCAGCTGCTCGAGACCGAACTCAACCTGCGCTTTGCCCGCGAGCTGGCCAGGCGCTGACGCTGCCCCCTCCCCCGCCGGAACCTGTTCCCGGCGGGGATTTTTGTACATTGTGGATAAAAACGAAAGCAAAAAATTGTTGTTTCAACAGTTGAAATCAAAAATAATTGTTGTTATTATAATATCAGGCTTTCGTTTTGAATATCGGCGGTGTGCGCTGCGGCCGCACCGGCAGGAGGTAATGATGTGATCATCACAGTAACACTCAACCCCGCTCTGGACAAAACCGTGGAGATCCCGGCCTTTACCCTGGATGCGGTCAACCGCATCACCACCATCCGCACCGACCCGGGCGGCAAGGGCCTGAACGTCTCCAAGGTGATCGCCAAGCTGGGCGGCGCGAGCACGGCAGTCGGCGTGCTCGGCGGCGCGACCGGCCGCCGCATCGCGGACGCGATGGCGGCGCTCGGCATCGCCTGCAATTTCACCTTTGTCGAGGGCGAGACCCGCACCAACCTCAAGGTCATCGACCCGGAAAAGCACACCAACACCGACCTGAATGAACCCGGCCTGACCGTCACGCAGGACACGCTGGACGCCATGCTCGCCGCGGTGACCGAAGCCGTGCAGCCCGGCGACATCGTCGTGCTGTCTGGCAGCCTGCCCAAGGGCGCGCCGGCGAACACCTACGGCGTCTGGACGGCCGCCTGCCGCGCAGCGGGCGCGCGCGTGTTCCTCGATGCGGACGGCGAGCCGCTCTCCCACGGCCTTGCGGCAAAGCCCTATCTGGCCAAGCCCAACAACCACGAGCTGTCCCGCCTGACCGGCCGCGCGCTCGAGACCGCGGATGACCTGCTCGCCGCGGCGCGCGAGATGATCGCCGGCGGGGTGGAGCGCGTGGTCGTCTCCATGGGCGGGGACGGCGCGCTGTTCGTCAGCGCGGACGGCGCCTACCGCGCCGAAGGGCTCAAGGTGCCGGTCGGCAGCACGGTCGGCGCGGGCGACAGCATGGTCGCGGCGCTCGCCTTTGCCGCGGAGCAGGGCCTGAGCGAGGAGGACACCGTCCGTCTGGCCGTTGCCACGAGCGCGGCCAACGTCATGTGCAGCGGCTCGCAGGCCGCAGAGCGCAGCGCAGTCGACGAGCTGCTGCCGCGCGTGGTATTCCATAAGATCTGAACCGAATACGCATTGTATGATCACAAAGGAGCGTTTTAACATGAAAGCAAAAGCCGTTCGTCTGCACGCAGCCAACGACCTGCGTCTGGAGGAGTTCGAGCTGCCCGAGATCCGCGACGACGAGATCCTGGTCAAGGTCGTGTCGGACAGCATCTGCATGTCCACCTATAAATGCGCCATCCTCGGCGTCAAGCACAAGCGCGTGCACGAGGACGTGGCCGAGCATCCGGCCATCATGGGCCACGAATTTGCGGGCGACATCGTCAAGGTCGGCGCCAAGCACGCGGACAAGTTCAAGCCCGGCATGAAGTTCACCCTGCAGCCCGCGCTCAACTACAAGGGCACCATGTGGTCCCCCGGCTACTCCTATGAGTTCTTCGGCGGCGACGCGACCTACTGCATCATCCCGGCCGAGGTCATGGAGCTGGGCTGCCTGCTCGAGTACAAGGGCCGGGCGTACTATGAGGCGTCCCTCGCCGAGCCGATGAGCTGCAGCATCGGCGCGTTCAACGCCTGCTTCCACACCCGCATGGGCGTGTATGAGCACGAAATGGGCATCCGCAAGGGCGGCAAGCTGGCGCTGCTGGCCGCGGCCGGCCCGATGGGCCTGGGCGCGCTGACCTATGCGCTGCACCGCGACGTGCGCCCCTCGCTGGTCGTCGTGACCGACATCAACGCCGAGCGTCTGGCGCGTGCGGAGCAGCTGTTCCCGGTCGAGGAGGCCGCCAAGGACGGCATTGAGCTGCACTTTGTCAACACCGCGGACATGGCCGACCCGGCCGCCGAGCTGCGCGCGCTGACCGGCGGCACCGGCTTTGACGACGTGTTCTGCTACGCGCCGGTCGGTCAGGTCGTCGAGCTGTCGAGCGACGTGCTCGGCCGCGACGGCTGCCTGAACTTCTTCGCCGGCCCGACCGACCCGAAGTTCTCCGCCAAGCTCAACTTCTACGATGTGCACTATAACTCCACCCACGTCATCGGCACGACCGGCGGCAACACCGCGGACATGATCGAGTCGCTCGAGCTGACCGCCGCGGGCCGCATCGACCCGTCGGTCATGGTCACCCACATCGGCGGTCTGGACGCCGCGGCGGAGACCACGCTCAACCTGCCCAAGATCCCGGGCGGCAAAAAGCTGATCTACACCCACATCACCATGCCGCTGACCGCGATCGCGGATTTCCGCGCCAAGGGCGCGGAGGACGCGCGCTTCACCGCGCTGGCCGACATCGTCGACGCGCACAACGGCCTGTGGTGCCCGGAGGCTGAGGAATACCTGCTCGCCCACTGGGTGCAGGCCGAATAATCCCCGACGGAAAAGAGAGAGGAGGAACCCCCGATGCAGGAACGCCGCCAGAAGATCGTGGAATTCGTCAACCGGCTGGGCACGGTGAGCTTCGCCCAGCTCCGCGCGGCGTTTCAGGAGGTTTCCGAAATGACGCTGCGCACCGACCTCAAGGCGCTCGACGAGGAGCGCCGGCTGGTGCGGGTGCACGGCGGCGCAAAGTCGGTCGAAGTCGTCGTCGGCACGGACGACTTCCTGCTGCGCCGCAGCCTGCGCGCCGCGCCCGAAAAGGCGCAGATCGCGCGCAAGGCGCTCGGCCTGCTGCGGCCGGATATGACCATCTATCTGGACTCCGGCAGCACAACGACCGGGCTCGCCCATCTGATCCCGGATGAGCGGTACCAGATCTTCACCAATTCCCTGTCCTGCGCGAACGAACTGCTGCGCCTGACCCGCGCGCGGGTGTTCCTGCCCGGCGGCTTTGTCAACCGGTACAGCCAGAGCCTGTGCGGCGTGCATCCCATGCAGTTCATCAGCGGGGTCAACTTTGACCTCGCGCTGATCGGCACGACCAGCTACGCGGAAAAGAGCGGCTTCTCCTGCGGCATGGAGGAGGAAGCCCAGCTCAAGCGTGCGGTCATCGCGCAGGCCGAACGCAGCTATGTGCTGATGGATGCGGGCAAGGTCGGGCTCAAAAGCACATTTTCCTTCGCTTCGCTGGACGACGTGGACGGTATCGTGTCGGACGACGCGCTGCCCGGCGAAGTGGTCACAGCCTGCCGTGCGCGGGGCGTGCAGGTGCTGTGAGCGGTATCCCCGCCAGTTCACCCCATTTTGAATTCTCTGTCGATAAAAAAGTGCGGCAGGCCGGACGGCCTGCCGCACTTTTGTTGTTTTGTGCAATATATCCGCGTTTATTTGATGACCGCGAGCAGCTCGCCGGCCTTGACCGAGGTGTTCTCCCCCACCAGCAGCTTGTCGACCTTGCCGGCCATGCGCGCCACGACCGAGGTCTCCATCTTCATGGCCTCGATCACGAGCAGCACCTGATTCTCCTCGACCGTGTCGCCCTCGCGCACCAGCACGCGGGACACCATGCCGGGCATGGGCGCGCCGGTCTGCGCCTTGTCGGTCGGGTCGGCCAGCTCGACATGGTCGTGCAGCGCGGGCGCCTGCGGGTCGGGCACCGTCACCTCGCGGCGCATGCCGTTGAGCTCGAACAGCACGGTGCGCGTGCCGTCCTCGTTGCGGTCGCCCAGACCGAGGTACTTGACCACGAGCGTCTTGCCGTCCTCGATGTTGATCTGGTTGGTCTCGCCCAGCGCCATGCCGTTGAAGAACACATGGCTGCCCATGCGGGACATGTAGCCGTATTCCTTGCGGTGGCGGCAGTATTCCTCAACCACCTTGGGATACAGGCACCACGAGAGCACGGTGCGGTCCTTGGCCCCCGGCTGGAACTGCTCGACCGTCTTGCGCGCCGCGTCAAAGTCCACCGGCTCGAGCAGCGCGCCCGGGCGGCAGGTGATCGGCTTCTCGCCCTTGAGCACCAGCTTTTGCAGCTCGGGCGGGAAGCCGCCCGCGGGCTGGCCCATCATGCCCTTGAAGTAGGACACTACCGAATCCGGGAAGGTGAGCGCCTCGCCCTTTTCGAGGATGTTCTCGGGTGTCAGGCGGTTCTGCACCATGAAGATCGCGAGGTCGCCCACCATCTTGGAGGACGGCGTGACCTTGACGATGTCGCCCAGCATGAGGTTGACCTGCTTGTACATCTCGCGCACTTCTTCAAACTGGCTGCCCAGACCGAGCGCCTCGACCTGCGACTGCAGGTTGGTGTACTGCCCGCCGGGCATCTCATAGCGGTAGATGTCGGTCGAGGGCGCCTTGAGGCCGCCGTCAAACGAGGCATAGCGCAGGCGCACATCCGCCCAGTAATTGCTCAGGTACTGGAGCCGGTCCGGGTCAAGCCCGGTGTCGCGCTCCTGCCCGTGCAGCGCGGCGACGACCGCGTTCATGGACGGCTGGCTGGTCATGGACGAGAGCGAGTCGATCGCCGTGTCCACGATGTCCACGCCCGCCTCGGCCGCGAGCAGCAGCGCCGCCACCTGATTGCCCGAGGTGTCGTGCGTGTGCAGGTGGATGGGCAGGCCGACCTCGTTTTTGAGCGCGGTGACCAGCTTTTTGGCCGCATAGGGCTTGAGCAGGCCGGACATATCCTTGATGCACAGGAGGTGCGCGCCGCGCTTTTCGATCTCCTTTGCGAGATCGACATAATAGGAAAGCGTATATTTGTCCCGCTTGGGGTCGAGGATGTCGCCCGTGTAGCAGATCGCGGCTTCGCACAGCTTGCCCTGATTCAGCACCTCGTCCATGGCGACCTCCATGCCGGGCAGCCAGTTGAGCGAGTCGAACACGCGGAACACGTCGATGCCGGTTCTAGCGGCTTCCTTGATGAACGCGCGCACCAGATTGTCCGGATAGTTGGCGTAGCCCACCAGGCTCGAGCCGCGCAGCAGCATCTGCAGCGGGATGTTGGGGATCTTTTCGCGCAGCAGCTCAAGCCGCTCCCACGGGGATTCATGCAGGAAGCGGTAGGCGGTGTCGAACGTCGCGCCGCCCCAGCACTCGAGCGAGAAGCAGTTATTTAAGATCTCCGCCGCGCCCTTGGCCGCGCCGACCATGTCGCGCGTGCGCATGCGGGTCGCGAGCAGGGACTGGTGCGCGTCGCGCATGGTGGTGTCGGTGATCAGCAGACGCTTGCTGTCCAGCACATAGCGCTTGACCGCCTCCGGTCCCTCGCGGTCGAGCAGCTGCTTGAGGCCCTCGCACTGCGGGGGCGAGCTCTCATAGGGCGGGAACCGCGGCGCGTCGTACTGTGCGCGCTCAGCCGAGGGGTTTGCGACCTGGATCTCCGCGATATAGCGCAGCACCTTGGTCGCGCGGTCCTGTCCCTCCTCAAAGTCGAACAGCTCGGGCGTCTCGTCGATGAACTTGGTGTGGCACGCGCCGGCCTGAAACGCCGGATGCTGCAAAATGTTCGTGATGAACGGGATGTTGGTCTTGACGCCGCGGATGTGCTCCTCGCTGATCGCGCGCAGCGCCTTGCGGCACAGGCCCTCAAAGGTGTTGTCGTGGCAGGTGATCTTGACCAGCAGCGAATCGTAATACGGCGAGATCTCCGCGCCGACATAGGTGTTGCTGCCGTCCAGACGCACGCCGTTGCCGCCGGACGAGCGGTAGGAGGTGATCTTGCCGATGTCGGGCAGGAAGCTGTTCTTGGGGTCCTCGGTCGTGATGCGGCACTGCATCGCATAGCCGCGCGCAATCACGTCCGACTGCTTGCGGATGCCGATCTCCTCATCGAACAGCGGATACCCCTCCGCGATCAGGATCTGCGAGCGCACGAGGTCGATGCCGGTCAGCTCCTCGGTGACCGTGTGCTCGACCTGGATGCGCGGGTTCATCTCGATGAAATAGTAATTGCCGGTCTTGTCCACCAGAAACTCGATCGTGCCCGCGGACACATAGCCCACATGCCGCGCGATCTTGACCGCATCCGCATACAGGCGGCTGCGCACCTCCTGCGGCACGCTCCACGCGGGCGCGAACTCCACGACCTTCTGGTAGCGACGCTGCAGCGAGCAGTCGCGCTCGAACAGGTGGACGATGTTGCCGTAGCGGTCGCCCAGCACCTGCACCTCGATGTGCTTGGGCTCGACGAGGAACTTCTCAATGAAAATGTCCTCGTTGCCAAAGGCCTTCTGCGCCTCGCTCTTGACCTGCGGGAAGCCCACGCGGATGTCCTCGGCATTGTCGCAGCGGCGCATGCCGCGTCCGCCGCCGCCGCCCGCCGCCTTGAGCAGCACCGGGTAGCCGAATTCCTCCGCCTTTGCGATGGCGTCCTCGGTATCGGCCAGCGGCCGGTCCGAGCCGGGAATGGTGGGCACGCCGCATTCGTGCGCAATGGTCTTGGCGGTCAGCTTGTCGCCCATCTGGTCGAGGATCTTGGGGGAAGGGCCGATGAACGTGATGCCCGCCTGCTCGCAGGCGCGGGCAAACTCCGCGTTTTCCGACAGGAAGCCGTAGCCGGGGTGGATGGCGTCCACGCCGCGGCGCCTGGCGAGGTCGATGATGCCCGGGATGTCCAGATAGGCGGCCAGCGGGCTTTTGTTCTCGCCGATCAGATACGCCTCGTCCGCGCGGGTGCGGTACAGGCTGTAAGTATCCTCCTGTGAATAAATGGCCACCGTGCGCAGGCCCAGATCGTAGCACGCGCGGAATATGCGCAGCGCGATCTCGCCGCGGTTGGCGACCAGTACCTTGTTGAACTTGCGTACCTCCATACAGCATCCTTCCTTTCCGCTGTTTTTTGTTATTGCAACCTTATCATATCATTTTTTGTGCGCCTTTCCAATAGCCATCCGGTGTCCTGCACAGAAATGCCGAAATGCAGCGCATCCATTTTTTGTCCGCCCGGACCGATCCGTGCGCCGGTCTGCCCGCCGCCCGCCGGCAGGCGCATGGTGGGTCCCGCCGCCTTTCCGCGCCGCCGGCGCGGCGGGATTTCCCGAAGATTCGTGCACGATCCCCGTCTTTTTTCTCCATTCGATCGGTTTCGCGATTTTTGAAAGTGCTTACATTTATTTTTCAGAAATTTTACATTTTTTTGCGCAATCAGAATCAAAACCAAATTCGTATTCGTTTCATATTGTAAAATCTATGTTAATTTTGCACAATAACCTTGGCAAAAAGTTTGCTGTTATGTAGAAATCCTGTAATATCGCTTGCATTATTTCCCGCATGGTGCTATGCTTAACCCAACAGAAAGCAGGATGGATTGGTTGCAAGCTAATGTAAGTGCTTTCATCAATGGCAGCAAGGAGGGAGACCGGCATGAGCAACCCCACGATCTACGACGTCTCCCGCCTTTCCGGCGTCTCCACCGCGACCGTGTCGCGCGCCTTTTCCGAGCCCGAGCGCGTGCGCGAGACCACGCGGCGCCGCGTATACGAGGCGGCCTCCGCCCTCAATTACCAGCCCAGCGCGATCGCGCGCGCCATGGCGCGCCAGCGCACGGACAAGATCGCGTTCCTGATCTGCAAAAAGGGCGCGACCATTCTGGATGAATTCTACGCCGGCATCTGCGAGGGCGTGATGCGGCGCGCCAACAGTCTGGACTATCAGCTGATCGTCTCGACCGCCGAGGACTGGCAGCGCATCCCGCAGAGCAAGCAGATCGAGGGCGCGATCCTCGCGGGCGACGCGCAGCCCGACCTGATCGCCGAATTCCAGCGGCAGAACGTCAAGGTCGTGCTGGCCAACCACGTCTCCCCCGGCTTTGACCTCCCCTGCATCATTGCAGATGAATATGACGGCGTGCGGCAGGCGCTCTCGCATCTGGTCGCACAGGGCCACCGGCAGATCGCCATGCTGGCCGGCCGTTTCTCTTCCTATATCACAAGCGAGCGATACAATGCGTTTCTCGCCGCCATGAAGGAGCTGGGCCTCTCGCTGGACGAGAGCAGCATCCTGATGTGCGAGCGGGATGCGGAGAGCGCCGTGCAGGCCGCGCGCGCCCTGCTCGACCGGCCGAACCGCCCGCGCGCGGTGTTCGCGTTCAACGACGTGCTGGCCGCCGGCGTCATCAAGGCGGCGCGCCGCCTTGGTCTCCGTCTGCCGGACGAGCTGGCCGTGGTCGGATACGACGATTCCTCGGTCTGCCAGCTGCTCGAGCCCGAGCTGACCTCGGTCCATGTGGACTGCCGCCGGATGGGCGAGCTGTGCATGGACCGCATCACCGCCCTGCTGCACGGCGAGACCGACGTCCCCCGGCGGACCGTGGTGCCCGTTTCGCTGCGGGTCCGCAGCTCTGCCTGAGCGTTCTCCCGCATGATCCGCAAACTTCCGCAGATACTATCGCTGCATGCGCGCCCCCGCTGCACCTGCGCAGCAGGACGCGCCGGCGCTGCGGTCCCGTCCGCCGCGGATGGAAAGCGCCGTGATTTTTCACAGTCTTTACATTCCTTTGACGGAACCGCGATTGTTTGTAGTAATTCTACAGGGTATACTGTCTTGGGTGCTTGTTCCCTGTTGAAAAAGGAGGAGATACGATGAAAAGTAAAAAAAGGATCGGTACCGTCTGCAAGGCGCTCGGCTGCATTTTTCTGCTGCTGATCTCGCTGTTCCCCATCTATTGGCTTGTAGCGATGTCGATCCGTCCGACCGAGGAGATGAAGGGGCACATCAGCCTCATCCCTCAGTCACTCACAGGCGAGCACTTTGCACAGCTGTTTGATGCGGAAGGCTTCGGCCAGGCCATCATCAACAGCGCACAGACCACCTTCGGCTCGCTGATCATCTCGCTGCTGGTCGGCATCTGCGCGGCGTATATCATCGCCCGCCGGCGTTTCCGCTTCGGACTGAAAACGCCGCTGACCTATTGGGTACTGCTGGTGCGCGTTCTGCCGCCGGTCGCCTTCACGATCCCGCTGTACATCATGTTCAACCGGATCGGCGTGCTCAATACCAAGCTGCCCGTCATGCTGGCATGCGTGCTGATCAACGTCCCGCTGATCATCTGGTTCCTGATCAGCTTCTTCCAGGACCTCCCGGAAGAGGTGGAAGAGAGCGCCAAGGTGGACGGCGCGACCGAATGGCAGCTGTTCCGCAAGATCGTGCTCCCGCTCGTTGCGCCGGGTATCGCAGCGGTCGCCATGCTTTCGTTTATGTACGCCTGGAATGAATACACCTACACGGTCATCTTCACCAGAACGGCGACCAACAACACCGTCCCTCTGGCTCTGGCCCTGCTCAACACAGAGGACAGCCTGACCAACTTCGGTCTGGTGGCCGCGGGCGGCGTGATCTCGGTCATCCCCATCACCCTGTTTGTCATCTTTGCACAGAACTACTTGATCTCCGGTTTGTCAAGCGGCGCTGTCAAGGAGTAACAAAGAGAGCAAAGCACCTGACCTACGACGATATGAGATTGGAGGAAACAAAATGAAAAAACTGTTGGCTACGGCACTGGCGCTGACCATGGCGCTCAGCATGACCGCCTGCGGCGGCGGCAACAACCAGAGCTCCGGCGACGGCGGTTCGGAGGGCGGCACCACTGAGCTCAGCCTGATCCTGCGCGCCGGCACCTATGCGGACGTCATCAAGGAATGCCTGCCCGCGTTTGAAGAGGAGCACAACGTGACCTGCACCGTGCAGGAGCTGTCCGAGTCCGACCTGTATTCCGGCATCGCGCTGGACGCGATCAACGCGGAGGGCTCTTACGACCTGTGCATGGTCGACGGCTCCTGGATGGCTGAGTTCACCGAGAACGGCGTGCTCGCCAACCTGTCCGACCTCGGCTATTCGCTGGACGACGACATCATCCCCGCGACCACCTCGATCTGCTATGTGGACGACGACGTTTACCTTGCCCCGTATTACGGCAACGTGACCGTGCTGATGTTCAACAAGGCCAACGTTGAGGCGGCCGGCTACTCCGCCGACACCATCCAGTCGCTGGACGACATCCTCAAGATCTGCCAGCAGGCCAAGGCGGACGGCAAGAACGGCTTTATCTACCGCGGCGACGGCCAGAACAATCTGGTAGTCGACTTCCTGCCCATCCTGCTGTCCTACGGCGGCTGGGTCGTGGACGACAACAATCAGCCCACGGTCGACACGCAGGAATTCAAGGACGCGATGAACTACTACCTCGAGCTGATCGCGACCGGTCAGGCGCAGGTCAAGGATGACCTGATCGCCTCCGTCGATTCCGGCTCCGGCACCATGGGCATCGGCTGGCCGGGCTGGTACACCCCCACCGCTGACTCCCCCGCGGACTATATCGCGCTCAACGGCGCTGCGACCGCAGGCGGCGAGACCCACAACGCGAACGTATACGGCATCTGGGCGATCGGCGTTCCGGCCAACAGCCAGAATCAGGAGCTGGCGGTCGAGCTGCTCTCCTACCTGATGGATGCCGACGTGCAGAAGTCCACCGTGGCCTCCGGCGGCGTACCGTGCCGTTATTCCAGCCTGCAGGATCCCGAGGTCCTCGAGACCTACCCGCAGTATGAGGTCGTTTGCCAGGCGCTGGAGAGCGGCGTTTACCGCCCGGTCATCGCAGAGTGGACCCAGTTCTACACCACGCTGGGCACTGAGATGGACAACATCATCAATGGTATGAAGACCGTGGATCAGGGCCTTGCCGATGCGCAGGCTCAGCTGGAGGAACTGATGGCCGGCTGATCCGATCAGCCCTAACCCATCCGACTCCCGCATGACGGGTTCAGGCGGCCGGGGCGCCGCACGGCGCTCCGGCCATTATTATCGCCATTCCCGGCCTTTCACAGTGATTCCGTCTGAAATACCTCCTGAATTAGTGAGGTCAATGCGAAATGAGAACAAATTCTACAACCAAATTGAGAAACGCGGACGTCCAGACCAAGCGCTTCGGTCTGGGCATGATCACGCCGACGGTCATCGTCCTGCTGGTCATGACCGCTTATCCGCTGGTCTTCACCCTGTTTTACAGCTTTACCGATTATAACCTGCTGCGCAACCTGCGCCAGCCCGCCGAGTTCATCGCGCTGAAGAACTACACCGACCTGCTGACCGACCCCTACTTCCAGCAGTCGATCTGGAACACGGTCAAGTTCACCATCCTCGCGGTGATCTTTGAGATGATCATCGGCTTTGCGATGGCGCTGTTCGTCAACTGCCTCAAGCGCGGCCAGAAGACCATGCGCACCCTGCTGCTCCTGCCCTATCTGCTGCCGACCGTAACGGTAGCGCTGAGCTGGCGCATGATGCTCTCCCCCAACTACGGCATTGTCAATCAGGTGCTCACGGCGCTCGGTCTGCCGGTGTTCAACTGGTTTTCGGACATCCATACCGCGTTCGGCATGCTGGTGCTGATCGACGTATGGCAGAGCGCGCCGTTCGTGTTCCTGCTGCTGTACGCAGCGCTGCAGTCCGTGCCGCAGGGCCAGTATGAGGCCGCCCGCATCGACGGCGCGGGCCGCATCAAGATCCTGTTTTACGTCACCATCCCCAACATCAAGAACAGCCTCGCGCTGTGCGCCCTGCTCCGCACGATCGACAGCTTCCGCCTGTTCGACAAGGTCAACCTGCTGACCGGCGGCGGCCCGGCGAACAGCACGTCGACGATCACTCAGTATCTGTACAACTATGGCATTTCCTCGCTGGATTTCGGCTTCGGCAGCGCCGGCGCCGTTGTTATGACCATTCTGGTGCTGATCCTGTCGAGCGTCTACATCAAACGAGCCATCCAGTAACTTCCCCATGAAGGAGGTAAGTAAATGGAACATCTGCAGCTTACCTTTGTCAATGTGGGCTACGGGGAGGCCGCGCTGCTCCAGTGTCCCGACCCCTCCCGCCCGGACGGCGTGTTCACCGCGCTGATCGACGGCGGCGGCGCCGAGGCCAGCGAGTTTGCCGACCGGTCCTCCGGCCGTATCCCGGTTCAGGAATACCTCGCCGCACACCCCGCGCGCATCGACCTGATGGTCAGCACGCACACGCATGAGGACCATATCTGCGGCCTGCTCGAGGCGGCCCGCCTCTCTCCGCCGGCCGCGCTCTGGCAGACCATGCCGGCCGGTTACTACCGCGGCCTGCGCCGGCTGGACGTATCGCTCGCGCGCAACCCGTCGCAGAGCAAGTTCCTGCGCGCGCTCAACGATTACATCGACCTGTGCGCGCTCACCGAGGCGCACGGCGGCGCGATCCGCACGCTGCAGGCGGGCGAGGTCATCCCGCTCTGCCCCGGGCTCACCGCCCATGTGCTGGCCCCCTCGGCCGCGCAGTGCGCCGCGCTGCGCGCCCAGATGGACGAGGTCTATGCCCAGCGCGAGGAAGAGGCGTTCCTGCGCACCCTGTCCGCGCTGGACGCCCGCATGAACAATTACAGCCTGATCCTGCGGCTGGACTACCACGACGCCCGCATCCTGCTCCCCGGCGACACCAACCTCGCCGGCTACGGCGGCATTCCGGACAGCGAGCTGCGCGCCCAGCTGTTCAAGGTCGGCCATCACGGACAGCGGGACGGCGCCGATCAGGCGCTGGCGGACCGGATCCGGCCCGCAGCCGTCGTGTGCTGCGCCTCCAGCGACCGGCGCTATGACAGCGCCGACCCGGATACGATGCACATGCTCGAGGCAGGCGGCGCAAAGCTGTATTTTTCCGACTGTCCCCGCCTTCCGGAACGCGACATTCCCGCGCACGAGGCGCTCACATTCACCATCGGCGCCGGCGGCATCCTGCAGGCCCGCTACCTTCCGGAAGCCTGAATATTTGAGGAGGAAATCCTAACTATGGCAGAAGTCATTCTGAAAAACATCAAAAAGGTCTATCCCCATCAGGAGCCCAAAAAGAGAAAAAAGGGCGCTGAGGAAAAGAAAACCAACCTTCTGGTCACGGATGAAGGCGTTCTGGCCGTCCAGGACTTCAATCTGGAGATCAAGGACAAGGAATTCATCGTGCTGGTCGGCCCGTCCGGCTGCGGCAAGTCCACCACGCTGCGCATGGTCGCCGGTCTGGAGGAGATCAGCGGCGGCGAGCTGTACATCGACGGCAATCTGGTCAACGACGTCGCCTCCAAGGACCGCGACATCGCGATGGTGTTCCAGAGCTACGCCCTGTATCCGCACATGACCGTGTGGGAAAACATGGCCTTCCCGCTCAAGCTGCGCAAGATGCCCAAGGAGGAGATCGCGCAGCGCGTCAGCCAGGCGGCCGAGATCCTCGGCATCACCCAGTATCTGGACCGCAAGCCCAAGGCGCTGTCCGGCGGCCAGCGCCAGCGCGTCGCCATCGGCCGCGCCATCGTGCGCGAGCCCAAGGTGCTGCTCATGGACGAGCCGCTCTCCAATCTGGACGCCAAGCTCCGCAACCAGATGCGCGCGGAGATCATCAAGCTGCGCCACCGCATCAACACCACGTTCATCTACGTCACGCATGACCAGACCGAGGCCATGACGCTGGGCGACCGCATCGTCATCATGCGGGACGGCGTCATCCAGCAGGTCGGCACCCCGCAGGAGGTGTTCAACCATCCGGCAAACCAGTTCGTCGCGGGCTTCATCGGCATGCCGCAGATGAACTTCTATGACGCCCAACTCGTCAAGGACAGCGACGGCAAATACGCCGTTGAGCTGGAAAAGGCGCATGTCGTGCTGTCCGAGGACAAGCAGGCCAACCTCGCCCGCAACAACGTCCAGCCCGGCCCGGTCACGCTGGGCGTGCGCCCGGAGCATCTGGTGCTGACTGGCGACGCGGACAAGATGATCACCGGCAAGGTCGAGGTCAGCGAAATGATGGGCAGCGCCGTGCATCTGCATATCAGCGCGTGCGGCAGCGACACCATCATCATCGTGCCGACCACCGAGCTCGAGAGCGCGTCCGCGTTCTCCATCGGCAGCCCGATCTCGTTCACCTTCAGCGGCAGCACGGCGCACCTGTTCGATCCTGAGACCCAGAAGAGCCTGGAGGCCTGATCCCTCCGGCCATCCGGACGGCATACCCGGCCGGACGCGCACATATCCTATCCCAACACAGGTTCCCGGGACGCATGACCCCGGGGACCTGTTCCATACCGGCGTCTGCTCCGGCGGACGCCGCGGCAAAGCCCGAAAGCGAGGTGCAGCATCATGGGCGCGGCATTATCCTATCTGCGTGAGCTGAATATGGTCTCTGTACTGCTGCGCCTCACGCTCGCCATGCTCATCGGCGGCGTGCTCGGACTGGAGCGCGGCCGCAAGCGCCGCCCGGCCGGCAGCCGCACCTATCTGCTGGTGTGCGTCGGCGCAGCGCTTGCCATGCTGCTCGGGCAGTACGAATTCGCCATGGTCACCGGCCCGTGGGCCGGTCTTGCGTCCGAGATCGGTCAGAAGGTCGATGTTTCGCGCTTCGGCGCGCAGGTCATCAACGGCATCGGCTTTCTGGGCGCGGGCACCATTTTAGTGACCGGCCGGCAGCAGGTCAAGGGCCTGACCACCTCGGCGGGGCTGTGGGCCTCGGCGTGCATGGGGCTTGCGATCGGCGCGGGCTTTTACGAGTGCGTGCTGCTCGGCGCGCTGCTGATCTTCCTCGCCATGCGGGTGCTGCCCCTTCTCGAGGATGTGCTGGTCGAGCGCGCGCCGATCATCAACTTCTATGTGGAGTTTGACTCGCTGGACGATCTCAGCACCATCATCCGCCGGATCAAAAGCCAGCACGCGCAGATCCTGGACGTCGAGATCGAGCGCGGCGCCGCGGAGTCCTCCCTCAACCCCAGCGCGGTGTTCTCCATCCAGCTGAAGGACTGGCGGCCGCACACCCGCGTGTTGATCGCGATCTCCGGTCTGGACTGCGTGCGGGCGATCGAAGAATTCTGAGGAGGTGCATGCGATGCTATCGATTTTTGACGGGCTGCGGGACATCTCCATGCTGTCGATCACCGTGCGCATGCTGCTCTCCGTGGTCTGCGGCGGCCTGATCGGTCTGGAGCGCGCCTACAAGCGCCGCCCGGCCGGCTTCCGCACGCATATCCTGATCTGTCTGGGCGCTGCGATCACCACCATGACCAGCCAGTTCCTCTATCTGGAGCTGCACTACTTTACCGACATGGCGCGCCTCGGCGCGCAGGTCATCGCGGGCATCGGCTT
>CALWJG010000002.1 GCA_944380945.1 uncultured Agathobaculum sp.
CGCAGACCGCGCAAAGGCCGTGCAGGCGGAACGAAAGCCGGCGCAGGCCGCAGACCGCGCAAAGGCGGCAGAGCAAGCCGCAGGTACAGCGCGCCAGATGGCGCAGCCGACAGACAGCGCGAAGAATGCCCCGGCGGCAGCGCATACCGCCGCCGCAGAGCGGCCGGCAGCGCAAACCGAGGGAGCAAAAGCCGCTCCGGCGGGGACACAGGCCGAAGCCGCCGCAGAGAACGGCGCACCGACCGCGTTTCCCGCGTCGGGCGCGCAGGCGGCACAGCCCGCCGCCCCAGCGGAGCTAATCTACCGCGCAGAAGCGGAACTGGCCGCCCCGACAGCAGACAGACCGCAGGCCGATCGGCCTGCCGGAGAGAACGCAGCCGCGAGCCGGCGGCAGGCCGTCCAGACCGGCCGCGTAGCGGCCGATACAAAGGCCGCGCCGCAGACAAAAGCGGGACAGGCTGCTTCGCCTGCCCGGCCGGCAGCACAGACGCCGGTGCAGGCCAAGCGGGCGCAGCCTGCCTGGGAAACACCGGCACAGCCGCAGCAGGAACTGATTCATGCGCCGCAGGACGCGGCGCACACCATCCGGCCGCAGGCATCGCAGATCGCGTCGGTCCGGCCCATGCCGCTGCACCATGCAGCGGAGCGAACCGCGGCCGCACGGCCGATGGAGCCGTTCGCCTATGCGCCGGCACAGCCTGCCGTCGTCCCTGCGCCGGCGGAGGAGGGCGCGGGACTGACCTATCTGCCGGTGCAGACACCGGCGCAGGAGCAGCACCGGACGCCGCAGCCCGCCGGACAGACACAGATGACATCCGACTATGTCCGTTCGCTGCCCGAATGGGCGCAGCGGTTTTTGCAGCAGCCGTCCGAGACGGGCGGCGCAGCGGTCCAGACCGCGCAGCATAGCGCCGCGGGCCGCAAAGCGGCCGCGCCGCCGGCGGGGCAGATCGAATGGACCGCGCCGAACGCGGCCCCGCAGGGCGCGCATATCGTGTTCCGCGACGCGGTCAAGCCCAAGGAACAGCAGACGGCGCCGCAGCCGGTCAGGCTGAGCGACGGTGAGCTGCGCCGCGCGGCGGATAAGGTCTACCGCATGATCGAGGACCGGCTCCGCAAGGAGCTGCGCCGCAGCGGACGATGACCGGAGAGAGGAGGAGAAACCATGTATGTTGGCATACCCAACCCCAATGTGCTGATACCGGTGGAGAAAATGACCATCAAGGTCATTGAGGGGAAAAAAAAGGGCGAAGAGATCACTGTCATGTACAACCCGGAGCAGTATGTCGAGTCGCGCGGCGTCAACATGACCAAGGCGACCGCCTTCGGCGCGAATGCAGAGGAATCGCAGATTCCCTCCGGCGTATCCGAGACCCTGAGCTTCACCCTGTTTTTCGATACCATGTCCTCCGGCTCCGAGGTCGGCGGCTCGATGATCGACAAGGCGAAATTCGCCGCGAACAGCCTGCTCCCCTCGGCAGCCAAACAGCTCGACGTGCGCACCTACACGCAAAAGATCTATTCCCTGATGCAGTTTGACGAGACCATCCATGCGGTGCCCGCGCTGCAGCTGTCCTGGTCGACGCTGAGCTTTGTCGGCTACCTCTCCAAATGCAATGTGACCTATACCAAGTTCAACGAAATGGGCAAGCCGGTGCGCGCCACCATGGACTGCGAGTTCACAGAGGTGCTCAACCTGCATGAAAACGCGCAGGAAAACGCGTTTGAATCACCGGATACGACCAAATACCGTACCGTGATGCAGGGCGACGCGCTTTGGGCGATGGCGCTCAAGGAATACGGCGAGGCGAAGGAATGGCGCACGATCGCGCAGGCGAACGGCCTGTCCAACCCGCGCCGCCTGCGCACGGGCGAGCGTCTGGTGCTGCCGGCGCTCGACTGACCGAACAGACCGATCGAAAGGAGGGCGGACAGGCTTGGATACCGCAACCTATACCTATCAGCAGCTGCTGACCAAATATTCCAACTGCATCACGCCCATATTGGAGCTCACGATCGGCGGGAAGAAGTATACGAGCAAAGAGATACCGATCATGAATCTGGAGGTCGAGCTCACCGCAGACGGCACGGCGAGCGGCTGCACCTTTTCCGTGGACAGCCAGTTCAAGGCCGAGGCGAGCAAATGGGCGCACGATTTTGACAAAAACGTCAAGGCGGGCGCAGAGCTTGCAGTCAAGGCGGGCTATGAGACGACCAAGGAGATTTTTTTCGGCTATGTGGACGAGTATTCGTTCCAGTACAGCGGCGACGAGAGCCCGCGCATCGAGATCAGCGGACTGGACGGGCTGGGCTACCTGATGGGCCAGCGCGAGCCGATCTACGGCGGCAAGAAGCAGGCGCCGGCGCTGGTCAAAGAGATCATTAAAAAGTGCATCAGCGCGGGCTTTGCGAAGGACTACAAGATCGGCGACCTGAAGGGCTTTGAAACGCCCATCATCAAGGAACAGATCGACGACTGGTCGTTCCTCAACCTGATGGCCGGCCGCTATGGCGTCAGCCTGTTCGTGGTGGACGGGGAGATCGTCTTTGACGATGTGGTCTCGAACACCGCGCCGATCATCACCCTCTCCATCCGGGACGGCCTGCGCAACTTCACCAAGCGCGTGTCGCTCGCCCATCAGGTGGGCAAGGTGGAGATCTGGGGACGGGACGTCAAGCAGCAGCCCATTCAGGGCATTGCGGATTCGGTCACGGCCAAGAACCCGAATAACGGGAAATCGGCGGCTGAGCTCGTACCCAAGCTCAAGCAGTCCGTGCTGCGGGAATACAATGAATATGTCCGCACGGCGGAGGAATGCAAAAAGCTGGCGCAGAACCGGCTCAATGAGATCGCCATGGGGCTGGTCAGCGGCGAGGGAGAGTGCATCGGCCTGCCCGAGATCATCCCCGGCCGCTACATTGAGATCGAGGGGCTGGATGACGCCACCAACGGAAAATATTTCATCAGCAAAGTAAAGCACCGGTTCGACCAGAGCGGTTATACGACGAGTTTTGAGGTGAAGGGGGCGACGACACGGTGAGCATAGCAGAACAGCTGGACAATCTCGCCCGCGATACGGGCGCCGGCGTGCGCCGCAGCATGGACCGCCACGGCCTGACGCTGGCCAAGATCACCAATATCACCGACCCGGACAAGCTCAACCGCGTCAAATGCCTGCCGGTCGGCGCGCCCAACATCGAGGAGACCGACTGGTGCTATGTGATGGCGCCGTCGGGCGGCCCGGAGCGGGGCATCTTCTGGTTTCCCCGCGTGGACGATCTGGTCGTGCTGGCCTATCTGGACGACGACCCGCACCGGCCGCTGGTCATCGGCAGCCTGTGGACGACCACGGTCAAGCCGCCCTTCACCATCCAGGAGGGCAAGGTGATGGATTACCTGATGCGCACCCCCTCCAAGATCGAGGCGCTCATGCACGACGAGGATAAAAAGCACAAGCTGACGCTGACCATGCCGTCCGGCGCGACGCTCGTGCTGGACGACGAGAACCAGAAGGCCGAGCTGCGGGACAAGGAGTCCAAGAACGCGCTTGTGATGGACTTCCAAAAGGGCGAGGTCACGCTCAAGGCGGACAGCAAGCTCGTGCTCGACGTGGGCGCGGGCGCGGCGACGATCACCATGGAGAAGGCGGGCAATATCACGATCAAGGCCAGCAAGGCGGTCTCCGTGGAGGGCGTCAATATCGAGGAAAAAGCGTCGTCTGCCTTCACGGCCGAGGGCGCGACGGTCGAGGCCAAGGCCAGCGGCAAAATGGATCTGACGGCCACCGGACCGGCCACAATCAAGGGCCTGACGGTCAGCATCAACTGAGGACAGTTTACCCCAGCGCGCGGCAGCAGGCCGCGGAAAGGAGCGGACAGCAGTGAACGGCAAGGAATTTCTGGGACGGGGACTCAAGTTCCCGCTGCAGGTCGATCCGCGGACGGGCAAGCTCGCCATGGTCGAGCATGAGGAGGACATCCGCGAGGCGATCGGCATCATCCTGAATACCATGCAGGGCGAGCGCGTCATGCGCCCCGGCTTCGGCACCAAAGTGTTTGAATATGTCTTTGCGTCCGCTTCCAGCACGATGATGAACAGCCTTGCGGTCGAGGTGCGCAAGCAGCTGACGCTGCAGGAGCCGCGCATCGTGGACGTCGAGGTGAGCTGCCGCGAGATGAACCGGCTGACCGGCGCGCTCGTGGTCGAGGTCGCCTATACGGTGCGCAGCACCAACAACCGCTATAACAATGTTTATCCGTTCTACATGACCGAGGGTTCGGAAGGAGTGAACAGCCTGTGAAGACCCCTGTACTCGACGCACGGACGCTGGACGGGCTGCGGCAGGAACTGAAGACCCTGGCGGCCTCCTACACGCCGGAATGGCGGCTGGAGGGGGCGGAGGACGACCCCGGCGCGGCGCTGGCCGAGCTGTTCTGCCAGATGATGGAGCAGATGGTCGACCGCATGAACGCCGAGCCGGAAAAGCTCTATACCGAATTTCTCAATATGATCGGCTTCCGGCTGCCCGCGCCCGCCTGCGCGGCAGGCGTGATGCAGTTCACCGCGCATGAGACCGTGGAGGAGCCGGTGCGCGTGCCGGCGGGCACGCAGGTGTTCACACCGGACGCCGCGGGCAACAACATCGTTTATGAGACCGAGCGCGTGATCGAGTCCACGCCCGCGCAGCTGCTGGATGTTTTCTATGCGGACAGCGCGGAGGACCGGATCGAGCGGATCGACCTGTCCCGTCCGCAGCGGTTTTTCGCCCCGTGCGGGGACAACCTGCAGCGCCACCGCTTCTGGTTCGCGCAGGAGGACGTGCTGCATCTGGACTGCCCGGGCAGGATCGAGGTCGAACTGCGGCAGGACGTCCGCTATCTGGAGGAGGAAAGCGCGCAGCGCCTCGCCGGACTGCAGTGGAGCTATCTGCACGGGGGCGCGCTGCTGCCGTTCGACGAGGTGCGGGCGCAGGACGGGCGGCTGACGCTGGAAAAGCGCAGCGCGCTGTCGATCGACCCGGATGAGACCGGGCGGCGCTGCATCCTCTGCTCCGGCATGCCGGAGACCGCGCTGACGGTCGAGGGGATCGCACTGCGCAGCGCACCGCTCGCGCGCTGTGCGGCGCAGACGCTGTTCAGCGGCGATCTGCCGGTCGATGCGGCGCAGGGCGGCTACTGCTTCGGCAAGCGGCCGGCGGAATACGCGCTGTTTTACATCCGGTCGGACACCGTGCTGACCAAGCGCGGCGCGACCGCCAACCTGCGGCTGGACATCACCCCGATCGTGGACGACCCGCCGGAACAGCCGCCGCACTATAATTTCACGCAGGCGATCATCGACAAGCGGGGCGCGGTCGAGCGCAAGCCGGACGACGTCTGGGTCGCTGATGTGATCTGGGAATATTTCAACGGCACCGGCTGGCGCCGGCTGGAGGTCGCGGGCGACCGCAACCCCTTCTCCTGCAGGCGGGAGGGGACGCTGGAAACGCGGTTCACCGTGCCGCAGGACATCGCGCCGACCGAGGTCAATGCCGAAAACGGGTTTTACATCCGCGCCCGTGTCACCGAGGTGGAAAACCGCTTTTCCGACTACGCGCGCTGGATCATCCCATTTGTGCGCGAGGCGTCGTTCGACTGGTCGTATGACGCGCTGGTGCCCGCCGCGGCGTGCGGTTCGGAGAACAACGGCCGCCGCGCGGAGATCGCGGACGCCGCGCAGGTGAACGACCTGCATCTGGACGCGCTGGTCCCCATGGAGGATGCGCCGCGCACGATGTATTTCCGGTTTGACCGCTCGCCCCACGCCATGCCGCTCTCGCTGCTGTTTGCGGTCGTCGGCCGCGTGCCGCGGACCGACAAGCTCGTGTGGGAGTGCTGCACGGGGCAGGGCTTTGAAGCGGTCGCCACGGTCGATCTGACCGGCAACCTGCACCATACCGGTCAGGTGATGCTGTATCTGCCCGAGCCGCTGCCCGCGGTCTCCCTGTTCGGGGAGCAGGGCTGCTGGCTGCGCGTATCGCGCAGCTCGGGCTTTGAGGGACCCGCCCCCTGCATCGCGGCGATCCAGCTGAACACGGTGATCGCGCGGCAGATGGAGCGGCAGCCCGATCTGTATTTCAGCGCCACGCCCTACGACGCGGGCAAGCAGGTCAGCCTGCTGGCGGCGCCGGTCGTCTCCTGCGAAGTATGGGTGGACGAGGTGGGCGCGCTGCCGCAGGCCGAGGCGCAGCAGCTCGCAGAGGAGCGGCCGCAGGACGTCCGGCTCACATGGTCGGGCAGCGTGCTGACGCACTGCTGGGTGCGCTGGCAGCAGGTCGAGGACCTTGCGCTGGCGCAGCCGGGGATGCGGGCCTTCGTGCTCGATCCCTATGAGGGCACCGTCTCCTTCGGCGACGGGCGGCGCGGCCGCGTGCCCGCGGCGGGCATGGATACGATCCGCGTCCGCTATGTGAGCGGCGGCGGCGCGCGCGGCAACGTGCCCGCGGGACAGGTCAACGCGCTGGTCGGCGCGCTGCCCCGCATCAGCGGCGTGCGCAATCTGACGCCGATGAGCGGCGGCACCGACCGCTTCCCGCAGGAGCGGATCGAAGCGGTGGGCAACAAGCGCCTGCGCCACCGCGGCCGCGCGGCGAGCGCGCAGGACTTTGAAGAGATCGTGCTGGAAAAATTCCCGCAGGTGCTGCATGTCAAATGCTTTTCCGGCAGGGATGAGAAGGGCGCGCCCGCGCCCGGGCATGTGACCGTGGTCGTGACCGGCACGGACGACGGCTCGGCCGCCGACCAGCTCTGCGACCGCATCTACGCGTTTTTGTCCCAGTGGTGCAGCTGCTGTCTGGTGGCGGAGGGCAGGCTGCATGTCTGCCCGGCAACGCTGATCACCATCAACACCCGCATTTCGGTCGAGCTGGACGAGCTTGATCAGGCGGCGGAGATCCAGCGCGAGATCATCAGCCGGGTGGAGGCGCTGATCGACAGGACCTGGCGCAGCCGCCAGATCGGCAGCCAGATCCGCACGGACGAGCTGTGGCGCACGGTGCGCGATACGCCGGGCGTGCATGTGATCGACCGGATCCTGACCGAGGGCGCGTATGACGAGGACGGCCGTCCGCGTCTGGCCCCGCTGGAACACGACACTGACTTCCCGTATGCAGTGGTGCGCAGCGGCGTGCACTATGTGCGGGTGCGATAAATTGACGAACAGGGAAAGGAGGGGCGGCCCATGCTGATCCCGCGCAGGCTGGACGACCAGCGCTATGAGGATATCGTCCGCGAGGCGGTCGGCCGGCTGCCGTGGCTGTGCCCGCAGTGGACGGACCACAACGGGCACGACCCTGGCATCACGCTCATCGAGCTGATGGCGTGGTACAAGGAAATGCAGCAGTATCAGATGGACCAGCTCACGCCGTCCCTCAGACGGGAGCTGCTGCGGCTGGCGGGCGTCACGCCGCTGCCGCCGCAGGCGGCGGTGTGTGCGCTCGAGGTCGCGCCGGACGAGCCGGTGCGGCCGGCGCTGAGCCGGCTGGTCAGCCGGCAGGAGGTGCCGTTCGAGCTGCTCGAGCCCATCCCCGCGCGGCGTCTTGCGCTCGAGCAGGTGCAGGTCGAGCAGGGAGGGCAGACGACCGACGTGCACGGCCTGCTGGCGGGCGATACCGGGCTCAAGCCCTTCGCCTTCGGCGGACAGGGCGGCAGCGCGCTGCGGCTCGGCTTTGCCGGCACGCCCGGCGGCACGCTGCGCCTCTGGTTTGACATCGCGCCCCCGCAGGGGGTTGCGCGCAACCCGTTTGCCGCGGGCCAGACCCCGCCGCGCGGGATCGCGTGGTCGTTCGGAGACACGGCGGCGCAGCCCCTGACGGATGAGACCCATGCGTTCAGCCAGAGCGGCTATGTGACGCTTGAAACGCCGGACAGCTGGTCCGCGGGCGCGGACGGCCTGTACTGGCTGCAGCTGACGCTGACGCGCGCAGGCTGCGAGGAGCAGCCGCGGCTGCTCGGCGTTTCCGACCGGCGGTATCAGGCGGCGCAGCAGTGCACCTATGCGCGCAGCTGCCGGTTCACCCTTCCCGCGCAGGCGGGGCAGCGCGCTGTGCTGCCGGATGCGCTGGCGCGCATCGCGGAGCTGGCGGTGTTCCTGCGCACGCCGGCGGGCTGGGAGCAGACCGCAGCGTATCAGCAGATGCAGACCGAAGAGGGACGCATCCTCCTGCTGGACGCGCAGGGCGCGGCGGAGGACGGCGGGGAGAATCTGCTGGTGGTCTGTCTGGACCCGGCGCGGATGTACGACCTGCTGTTTGACACGGTCGGGCGGCCCGGGGAGGAGCTGTTCCTCAATCTGGGCGGACAGACCGTGCTGCCGCAGAACTTCCGCCTGCTGTGCCAGACGCTGGAGGAGGACGGCAGCGTCCATCCGGCGGAATGGCGCTGCGTGGACGATCTGTATGCCTGCGGCCCGCGTGACCGCGTGTTCACCTATGACCCGGTGCGCGAGACCATTTGCTTCGGCAACGGGCAGTACGGCGCGATGGTCGTGGCGGGCAAGGGCTCTGTGCTGGTGACCGATCTGACCGTGTCCCAGTGCAGCATGGGCAATGTGCCCGCGGACGCCGGCCTGTATTTTACGGATGATGAGCGCACGGTCGGCAATGCCGCCGGCGTGGGCGGCCGGGACCGCGAGAGTCTGGCCGAGGCCGGCGACCGGCTGCTGCGCCAGCTGCGCAGCACCGGCAAATGCCTCTCCGCGGCGGATTATGAGGAGCAGGCGCGGCGCACGCCCGGTCTGCGCGTCGCGGCGGCCAAGGCGCTGCCGGATTACGACCCCGAGGCGCCGGTCGGCGCGCGGGGGCAGGCGATGGTGACCGTCGTGGTGCGGCCGGACGCCGAGGAACGCCGCCCCCTGCCGGACCAGCGCTTTCTGGATGCGGTCGCGCAGCAGCTGGCGCGCTGCCGGACGATCGGCATCCGCACCAAGGTGATCGGCCCGCGCTATATCGATATTTATGTGACGGCGCAGCTGCGCGCCGCCGCCGGACTGGACCGGCAGGCCGCGGTCGACGCGCTCGACCGGCTGCTGTCCGCCGACCGGGCGGAGATCGGCGCGCCGGTCCGCCGGAGCGATGTGATGGCCCTGCTGCAGCAGCTGCCGGGCGCGCTCGAGCTCCAGCGGCTCGAGCTGCACGGCACGGGACAGAACGTATACCAGACCCCTGCGGGCGACATCCGCATCCCGCCGGATGCGATCGCCGTCCTGCGACAGGCGAACATCGAGCTGGTGCGCGCATGACCGCCGGCATCATCCCGTAAAGGAGGGAAAACGTGAGCGCCATCAAGGATTATTTGACGATATGCTGCCGTGAGCAATGGATGGGCGGGCTGTTCTGCGGCATGGTGTGTGAGGGCGACGCCCTCCGGCTGCCGCCGCCGCATCATGTGGGCGCCTGCTGCCTGCCGCCGGTGGACAGCGGCGAAAAGGGCTTTATCTGGAGCCGCCTGATCGTGGATGCCGAACTGCCGCAGGACTGCGGCCTGCGCATCTACACCCACTGCGCGGACGAGCCCGACTGGCCCGCCTGGGAGCAGCTGCAGCAGGCGTTTGCGGAGGGGGAGGACAACCCCTCGCCGCTGCTGCGCGACTGCTTCGGCCCGCCCGCCCCGTCGGGGACGGACTGCTGGCTGACCGCAAGCGGGCGCTACCTGTGGGTCGCGTTCGAGCTGACGGCGACCGGCGGGAGCGTGCCGTCGATCCGCGCGCTGCGGCTGCGCATGGCCGGCGACCATATGCTGGACTATCTGCCCGCGATCTACCGCGGGGACGACTTTACCCTGCGTTTTCTCTCGATCTACAACAGCATGATGCAGGATATGGAGGACGCAGTGGAGGCGCTGCCGCGGCAGCTGGACGCCGCGCGCACCTCGGAGGAGATGCTCCGCTGTCTGGCGCAGTGGGTGTGCATGGAGCCGGGCGAGGACAGGATCCGCGAGCGGCTGGGCACCGTGCTGGACGAATATGAGACCATGTACACGGTGGAGGGCGTCAAGCGCAGCGTGCGCCGCCTGACCGGACGGGAGCCGCTGATCATCGAGCACTTTATGGTGGACCCCAACCGGGCGGACTGCTGCAACCCCGCGCTGTACCTCCGCCTGTATGGGAACGACCCCTACCGCTTTTTCGTCCTGCTGGACGAGGACACCTTTGCCAGCCGCGACCAGATGGAATGGTTTCTGGGGCGCATGCAGGCGCTGATCCCGGCCGGGAGCGATCTCGAGCTGGTGCTGCTCAAGCAGTGCGTGCAGCTGGACTGGCACACTTATCTGGGCGTGAATTCACGCGTGGGCAGCTATGTCCCGGCGGTGATCGACGAAAACGTCACGATACACTATGATACAACGATCGGAGGAGCCACAACATGAGCAATGCTGATTTTTTCCCCATGGAACGCAACCGTTATTTTTACGGTAAGCTGCTGACGGTCCGCGACTTTGAGATCGAGCAGCGCTACAACCGCAGCAAAAGCCAGCTGCTCAACCGGCTCCGCTTCGGCGCGGGCGTGGTGTGCGGTCTGGGCGTTGCAGCGAGCGACGATACCACGCTGGTGATCGAGAGCGGCATGGCGCTGGATTATCAGGGCCGCATGATCGTGCTCGAGGAGCCCATGCTGCGCAAGCTGCAGATGCTTGAAGGGCAGGAGGAGCTGCTCGGCAAGAGCACGGGCTATCTCTGCCTGACCTATGACGAGACCGACATCGAGCCGGTCAACGCGGTGGGCGCGGATACAGGCGAGAGCCGCCAGTTCAACATGACGCGCGAGGGCTGCCGCGTGTACCTGACCGCCCAGCCGCCCGAATATCAGGGCCTGCTGGAGGCCGCGGGCCGCGAGAACGTGACCGTGCTCTATGCCTCGAGCGAGCTGACGCTCGTGCTGTCCGCGCCGTCCAACGTGTGCGGCGGGCAGGAGTTCGAGGTGCAGCTGCTGGTGGTCAAAAATGAAAAGACCCCGCCCGTGCATCTGCGTCTGGACGGCGAGAGCGCGTTTGTGGAAAGCGAAAACGGCCGCGTGTGCATGGAATTCCACGAGAGCCCGGAGGAAAAGCGCCGGGTCTACACGGCGGCGTTCACGCTCAAGGCGCGCCAGCTGCGCGATATGGACAGCCAGCTGTTCCCCGCGGGCGGCGAGCTCGACCTTGAACTGGGCAGCCACCGCTACAAAAACTACATCGAGATCGCCGCGCAGGTGCACCTGTGCAGCGATCAGGCCGATCTCGACGCGCGCACCCGCACGGCGGACAATCTGGACCGCCGTCTGCTGGGCCGCGACATCCCGATCTATCTGGCCAAGCTCGAGCTGATCAACTCCGCGGGCGGCGTGTTCGTCAGCGGTGTGACCAACCTGCCGTTCGGGCAGGTGCTGGGCGGCCGGGGCGGCCAGATGGCCGGCGGCGCAGGCCCGCAGTCCGTGACGACCTCGGTGCGCAGTCTGGAATACTGGCAGAAGCCGGACGTCAAGGCGGTCTATCAGGCGGCGACCGGCGCGCTGCACTTTGATTTCGGCATCCCGTCCCCCGAGCAGTATGACTATGCGATCGCCCACGGCACGGTGGACCTCACCCTGCCGGGCGGCATCCGGGTCAACAGCCGGGTGTATTCGGATGAGATCGCGCACGGCCTGGGTGCCGGTGCGGTGGATATCCGCCTGAGCATCGAGTTCGAGGACCGCGCGCACGAGGACGAGACCGCGCTGCTCTACGGCAGCAGCGAGGTGTTCAAGGGCAAGAATTCGCCCGCCGCGCCGCCCTGGGCGGAGGCCGCGGCCATCGTCTATCCGGAGCGCGGCACCATGCGTATCGGCCTGTGGCTGCATGACAGCGTGGACGGCAACCGCGTGACCGTACACTACTTCGCGCAAAAGCCCGAGCGCGACACCAGCCGCATTCTGGCGCAGCGCAAGGTGAGCATCAGCGTCTCGCCTGAATTCTCGCGCGTCAGCTGCCGCGGCACCCTGCGCTTTGAGGCCGAGGTCGTCGGCAGCGAGGATAAGAGCGTCATCTGGAAGGTGCGCGAGGAAAACGGCGGCGCGATCGACCGCAACGGCGTCTATCAGGCGCCCGAGCTGCCGGGTACTTATGAGATCATCGCCACCGCGGGCGTGGATGAGGAGATCACGGCGAGCGCCTTCGTGATCGTCGAGTGATCGGGTAAAACGGGAGAAAGGAGGGGCGCATGGATACTGTACTGGTGCGCGAGCGCTACAAGGTCGTGCGCGTGCTCGAAGCGGGCGGCGACTATGCGTTTGCGGAAAGCGTGGACATCACCGAGCGCGAGACCCCTGTGCGCCTGCTCAATATCTATGAGGGCGCCTGGCTGCCGATCTACGCGCGGATCTTTTCCGGCATGGAGGACTGTCCGGCGTTCTGCGAGGCCTTCCTCGCGGAGGAAAGCCTGGTGGCGGCCTTCCAGCCCTGCCGCGGCGTGCCGATCGACCGCGTGTTCTACCGCGGCGCGGAATGGGCGTGGCGCGACCGGCTGGAGTTTGCCGAGCAGCTGCTGCATCAGGCGCTGACCATGGCAAACCTGCCGCCTGCGGTCAGCTGCGCGGCGCTGCTGTCGGAAAACGTGCGGGTGGATGTGGACGAAAAGCGCGTGGCGCTGCGGTTCCGCATCCGGCCGATGGAGGACATGAACGCGCGCGAGCTGGCGCTGCTGGCGTCCGACCATGTGCGCAAGATCCTCGCGCCCCGCTTCCAGCAGTGCGATGCGGAATATGCGTTCTGCCGGCTGCTGGAGCAGGGGGGCTTCGCCTCGATCGTGCCGCTGTATTCCTGCTGGCACACAGCGCGGGAGGAGATCGCGGCGGAATACGAGGCGATGGACAAAAAGAACGGCTTCAAGCGCTGGTTCTCGTTCCTGTGGAAAAACCTGAAGAGGCTCTTCAGACGGAAGCGGAGGTAAGGCTGTGGGTGCGGCACGAAATAAAGTTTCAATTGTGATCATCGGCGTGCTGGCTGCCTTTGTGCTGGCGCTGTTCTGCCAGCCGCTGGCGGCGGACTGCGTGTCCGTCCTGACAAACGGCTGGGGCAGCCGGCGCTATCTGACGGCGGCTGCGGGCGGCGACCGGGTCGTGCTGGTCAGCCGCGAGGATGCGGACTTCCGGCTGACGCTGGGCACAGCGGACGGCCGCCGGACCGGGACGCGCCGTGTGACGCTGCCGGTATCGGCGGCGGACTGCACGGTGGCCGGGGCCTATCCGGCGGCGGACGGCTCGGTGCTGCTGGGCCTGTATGAGCCGGTGGACAGCGCGGCGGAAAACCTGACGCTCTACCGCATCCCGGCGGAGGGCGAGCCCGAGCGGCTGCTGCTCTATCCCTGTACGGGCGATACGGCGGCAGAGCGCATGGCGGAGACCTTCCTCTCCGGCTTTGCCGAGCAGGAGGGCGAGATCCGCTTTGCGCTGGTATCGGACGGCAGCGCGCAGGTATACAGCCTGGGCAGAACGGCCGGCGGCCTGCAGGAGGGCGAAGCCCAGCCTGCCTACGGCGCGGCATGCGCCGCGGTGCTGGCGGACGGCACGCTGGCGCTCGGCGGGGACGGCTGGCTCGAAATCGGCGGCCGGAGCGTGTCCTTCCCGCTGGACGGCTGCATTGTGACGAATTTACAGCAGGTTGGCGCGGGTCTGTTCTATGTGGACGGCGCCAGCCTGAAGGTGTTTTACAGCGATCTGGTCGGATCGGAGACCGCGGAGGTCGCCGATCTGGGCCGCACGGCTGCGCTGGACGGGCTGACCAGCCTGTCCCTGCTGGCGGACGGCGATGCGCTGGTGCTGCGCGGCGGACACACGCTTGAGCGGATCAGCGGCGGCAGCGTGCAGGCGCTGGGCGGGCTGCTGTACCGGTCGGGCGCGGCCTGCGTGCTGATCCTGATCGGGCTGGTGCTCGGCTGGCTGCTGCTGACTGCGCTGGCATGGTATCTGCTCTGCGGCAGACGGCACAGCTATCTGCCGCTGGCCGTGCGGGCCGGCGGGCTGCTGGCGGCCTGTGCGCTGCTCGTCGGCGCGCTGCTGAGCGGTTTTGTTCTGGCCCCGATCGTGCAGAACAGCGCGGCGCAGGAGGTGCGGAACGTGCTGGCCAGCGCCGCCGCGCTCGCGGGCGCGCAGGGCGGCAGCCGCACGGACGAGCTGCCCGAGCTGGTTACGGTCGGCTTGACCTCGCTCTCTGCGGGGGACTATGCCGCGGCGTCGGCCGCGGTCTACGAGCGCACGGACGGCGAATGGGTCGTCTGTGCGGACAGCGGACGGCTGCCGGCAGGCAGCCGGGCGGTGCTCTCGCCGTATTTTTCCGCGGCGCTCGCCGAACAGGCGATGGAGGATGGCAGCGCCTATGAGCAGGCGGACGGCGTGTTCCGTCTGTGCCTTGCGCAGGACGGGCAGACGCTGCAGATCACGCTGACGGACGGCGCGTTGGCCGGCCGTATCGAAGAAGGGACCGCGCGCAGCGTTTACGGCCTGTGGGCGGGGATCGCGCTGCTGTGGGCGGCCGCGACCATCCTGCTGCTGCTCGTCGGGCGGCGGCTGGGGCGCGTCGCCGGCGCGATGGAGCGGCTTTCCGGCGGCGATACCGCGGTCCGGCTCGCCCTGAACACAGGGGATGAGCTGGACGGCCTGTCGGCCTCGTTCAACAGCATGGCGCGCGCCATGCAGCAGCAGGAGGACAATCTGGCGGGCATGATCCGCGCATATCTGCGGTTTGTGCCCGAGCGTGTGCTCGGCCTGCTGGGCAAGGAGTCCATTCTGGATGTGGATAAGCGGACCTTCGCTGCGCGGCGCATGTCCGCAATGACGGTCTGGTTCGAGTTTCCGGGCCGCGTGTACGACAATTCGACGCGCGCCCTGTTCGACAGCATCAACGAAGTGATCGAGCGCACGGCTGCGATCGTGTCCCGCAAGGGCGGCACGGTGTTCAACTTCGCCTATAACGGGTATGACGTCGTGCTGAGCGGCGGCGAGGCCGAGGCGGTCAGCACGGCGGTCGCCGTGCAGCAGGAGGTGCTCTCGCTCAACGAGCAGCGCGCGGTCAACGGCCTGCCCACTGTGACGCTGCGCATCGCGCTGGATGTGGGCGAGGTCATGATCGGCATCGTCGGCGACGAGACGCAGATGGAGCCGGCGACGATCTCCGCCAGCTTTACCACGGCGCGCCGCCTGATCGGGCTGGCGCAGCGGCTGGAAGCCGGCATCCTGTGCACGGAAAACGTGATCGCAGGCGCGGAGGGCTACGGCAGCCGCTATATGGGCAAAAGCCGGCAGGGCGGCGAGCTGATCCGCGTATATGAGATATTCGACGGCGACCCGTTCGGCATGCGCCGCGGCAAGGCGGCCACCGGGCGGCAGTTCTCGCAGGGCGTGTTCGCGCTGTACAGCCATGATTTCGAGACCGCCAAGCGGATCTTTCTGGAGCTGGTCTACGACCATCCGGACGACGGCGGCGCACGCTATTACCTCTATCTGGCCGACCGGATGGAGAAGCAGGCCGATCAGGAGATCAGTCTGGATTACTGAACCACGCGGGAGGTGTGAAGGATGGGATTGACACAGCTGGATATCATCCGCAAACAGATCGAATCGGCGGCCAAAAACCGCGCGGCGGGCGAAGCGGCCAAGCTGCGGCGCAAAACCAGCCTGATCGGCGAGATCAGCCGGCTGACCGGCAGGGCCAACCGCGCGCTCGACGACGCCGTACAGCAGGGCGCGCAATGGCGCGCCGGCAGGCGGCCGGATATTCTGGAGGATGACGATGGGACCGGCGCCGGCGGCAGCCTGCCGCACATCTGTGCGGACGGCTATGTCCGCCGCTCGCCGGTGCAGCCGCTGTATACGCCGCCGGATTACCGGCGCCGGATCATCCGGCGCGCTGCCGGCATCGCCGCGCTGGCCGCGGCGGCGCTGGTCATTGTGTGGCTTCTGGTACATTTTTCTGTTTTGAGCATTTGAGGCGATCGTCTGCCGCGCGAATCACAGCCTGGGGAGGAAACCATTTTGCTGAACCATTTGTTGACACAACTGCTGCGGTCCTTCGGGATATTCTTCCGCACCATCCGTGCGTTTTTCACCCGCAAGCTGGCGGGTCTGTGGGCGCGCCTCAAGCGGTTCACCAATTTCTCGCGTCAGGCGACCAAGGTAGCGGCGGATTCGCTCCAGTCGGCGGCGGCGATCGCAAAAAAGCCGACCTCGCGCGGCGACTATGTGGAGACCGGACGATTGTTCATCTCCAAAAAGTTTCTGCTCACGCTGGCGGTCGGCCTGATCGCGCTGGGGCTGCTGATCTATTTTGTGGTGTGGCCGTTCATTCTGGGCCATTTCCTGACCGCGCATTTCTATGTGGAGGATTCCCGGATCGACAACTGGACCGGCCGGGTGGTCGTGTATTCGGACGAAGCCAAAACCATCCCGCTCTATGAGGGCAAGCTCGAAGAGGGGCTGCTGCAGGGCCGGGGGAAGGAATATGACGAGAGCGGCCTGCTCGCCTATGAGGGCGAGTTTGCCGACGGCCTGCGTCAGGGCGCCGGCGCCGCCTATGAGGACGGTATGCTCGTGTACGAGGGCGACTTTGCAGCCGGCGTGTTCGAAGGCGAAGGAACGCTCTACGAGGCGGGGATCAAGCGATACGAGGGGACGTTCGCGGCCGGCGTGCAGTCGGGCGAGGGCACCGAGTATTACGACAGCGGCGCGGTGCATTACCGCGGCATATATGCCGAGGGCCAGCTCGAGGGCGAGGGCATCGAATACACCGAGCAGGGTGAAAAATATTACGAAGGCGGCTTTTCGCTCGGCCTGTACAGCGGCGAGGGCAGCCTGTATCCGGAAAAGGATCAGCGCGTGGACGCGACCTTCACCGAGGGCGAGCCGGACGGCGCGATCCAATGGTACAAGGCAGGCAAGCTGTATTACGACGGCGAGGCGGACGGCCTGACGCCGTCCGGCTTCGGCATCCTGTACAGCCAGAGCGGCAAGACGGCTTATGTGGGCCAGATGGCAAACGGCACGGTGGACGGGACCTGGCTGGTCACGCTGACCGCGGCGGAGTTCCGCGAGGCGCTGGGCGAGGCCGGCACGGCGGATTATGACACCGGCGACGGCTTTATCATCTCCTCGCCCGCGATCGGCCTGTCCGCGCTGTGCAGCTACCAGACCGCGGACAGCGAGCCGACGGTACATACGGTTTATATATCGGCCCCGCGCGAGGAGCGCTTTGCGCTCCTGCCGGGACAGGACGGCGTTTCGCTGGACGGCTGGCCCGACCCTGCGGCCGGCGAGCGCACATGGCGCGCGGTGGACGGCGTGAACACCCGGTCGGGCAATTATGACTGCAAGACCTATCAGCTGGAGGGCTGCCGCGCAGAGCTGCTTTCCGACGGGGACGAGGCGGTGCAGCTCAGCTGGGCGCTGCAGACCGCGCTGCCTTCCTCGGGGGCGGAATCCGCCGCCGGCGCGGAGACACAGGCCGCGGCCCAGACCCAGAAGGAGCTGGAGAGCTTCCTCAACGCGCTGGACGGCATGGCGGGCGCCGGCGCGGCCCAGCTGGCCACGGACAACCCGTACTGCGGCGACCGTTCTGCTGCGGATGCGCTCAAAGGCTGCATGAACCCGCAGGAAGCGGAGACCGCAGTCGACGCGCTGCTGACCTACTGGGAGTATGCCGAGCGGCGGACTGCGCTGGAAAACAACCTGACGCGCACCAAGGAGCTGCTCAGCGACGCGCGCCGCGCCGCGGCGAGCGGCGGCAGCGCGGCCGCTGTGACCGAGCTGGAAAACCAGCAGGCTGAACTGAACGCATCCATCAATACCTGTATTGTGGAGATGTCCAAGGCGGCCACGCTGGCGCAGAACAACGGCGCAGGCGATCCGGCGCAGTATGCGCTGAGCGAGCTGGCCGTGCTGTTCAACCCGATCACGCTCGAGGTGGACGACCTGACGCTCGTGGCGACCGCCTATGCGCAGGCCGTCATCGGCGAGACGCTGCCGCCTGAGGAAGAGGACGCCGCAGGCGAAGCAGATGGGGAGCAGGCCGCCGCAGGCGAAGGCACCGCAGAAGAGGGCGCGGCAGAGACCGCGCCGTCCGGGGAAGAGACGGAGCCGGAATCCGCGGTCGACAGCGAGGCGATCCGCCAGTCGCTGCAGACCATACTGGCTGACATGGCGGCGGCCTATCAGAACGCGCAGAGCGCGATCGACGCCAGCAGCCGTGCGGCTGCCGCGGTCACAGACGCCGCCGGCGCCTATTCGATGGGCGCGGGCAGCAAGGCGGACTGGTATAACGCGGTCTCCGCGCAGATGGACAGTCAGGCGGCGGTTTATGCAAGCCTGTGCAGCTTCACCCGCCAGGTCAATGCGCTCAACAGCCTGACCGGCGGCTGGGTATCCCGCACGCAGGGCTGGCTGACCGATGTACTGCTGCCGCTGTATGAAGCGGCGGCGAAGCAGTGATGGAAAGGAAGTGAACGGGCTTGGCCGATTATACTGCCATTGTCGAGGCGGGCAACGCGATCGTTGAGCTGCTGCGCGACAATCTGACGCCGGAGCCGCTGGGCAACCGCGAGCTGATCGCGCTGTGCTCCCCGCATGAGAGCGAGAACAACCAGCTGACCCTGTATCTGTATCATATCGAAGAGGAAAACCAGAACATGACGAGCGGCTTTTATCAGGTGGACCAGAACACCCAGCGCCGCGCGCCGGCGCAGTTCATCCTGCGCTATCTGGTGACCGCCCATTCCAAGGCGCCGGTGCAGCTGCGGCAGGCGGACCAGCACCGCATCATCGGCGCGGCGATCCAGACCCTGCGCGACAATCCGGTGGTCCCGCAGCGATACTTGTCCGGCTCGCTGGACGAGGAACACGCGCAGATCCATCTGGCGATCGAAAAGGTACCGCTCGAGCAGCTGCTCAAGATATGGAACAATACCTCCAAGGAATATAAAATGTCGTTCGTGCTCATGGTGACCGGCGTGACCATCGCCTCCAGACGCAAGCGCCAGATCACGCGCATCACCGATTTCGAAGTCTCGGTCAATCCGGACACGCACGAGAGCCTGCTGCAGCGCCGCGTGAGCGCGGTGCTCCGCCTGCGGGACGGCTTTCTGGGCACGCCGATCGAGACCGGCGGCGCGGTGTTCCGCATCGACGGCACGCCGGTGCAGCCGCAGTCCAAGCCGGGCGGATACCGCGTGTGGACCGACCTGCCGGCGGGCCGGCATATCCTCTCGATCAGCCAGCACGGCTTCCAGACAGAGGAGATCGCGCTCGAGGTCGGGCCGGACAAGGCATGGGAGGGCTGCGCCGACCTCAAGCCGGGCGTGGGCTATCCCTTCGGCCGGGACGCTGCGACCGTGCGCCTGACCGTGCAGCGCGGCGGACAGCCGCTGGCGAATGAGCAGGTCTGGCTGGCCGTGGCGGACAACGCGCCGCTCAAGCTCGCGCAGGATCAGGCGGAGGCAGGCGCGCAGACGCTGCGCCTGTTCTGCAAGGGCGAGGCGTCTGCGCTGCCGCTGCCGGGCGCCTTCCTGCTGGAGGAGGACGACGCGCCCGAGCTGGTCACCCTGCGGTCCTTTGCAGAGGAGACCGGCACGCTGGCCGCCCCGCTGGCGCATACGCATGCGCGCGGCAGGGCGCTCCTGCCGGCGCAGGCCTACCGCACGGATGAGCAGGGCCGCCTGCGCATCATGCTGCGCGAGGCGGTGCGGCTCGCTGTGCTCTGCGACGGCAGCATCCGGTATGCAGAGCCTGCGGCAGACGGTGAAAACGAATTTACCCTGCGATTTGATTGAGGAGAAGCGATATGGCAAATCCAGTCGTACAAACCGCGGTGTGCGCCTGCTCGTTCGGCACGGTGCCGTCGCCGCTGATGGTCACCTCGCAGCAGACTGTGACGATGAACAAGCAGCTCGCCGCGACCATCATGGACAATAAATTCACCACCTTCGGCATGTGCTCCTGTCCGTCCAATCCGGCGGTCGCCGCAGCGACCGCCGCAGCGCTGGGCGTGCTGACGCCGAGCGCCTGCATCCCGGCCATTCTGGCGCCGTGGGCGCCGGGCGTGCCGACCGTGACGGTGGCGGGCAAGCTCCTGCTCAATAACACAAGCAAGCTGATGTGTTCCTACGGCGGCGTGATCCAGGTGACCATGACGCCGGCCCTGACCATCCAGACACCGTAAAGGAGGCGACGCGATGCAGGCGGAGGATATCCGTCCGGTCGATCTGACGACCGGCGCGGGCTATGACAGCCAGTGGGCGCTCATGCGCGACCTGTTTGTCTGGCTCGATCTGCGGCTGTACTATTTTTATGCCCACCATCAATGGCTCGGCCCCTCGAGCGAGATGAAAAATATGCTCGGTCTGGTCGTGACGCGCGAGGAATTTGAGCACCAGCTCGCCAAGTCCGCGCAGCGCGGTCTGGAGGAGGAGCTGACGGCGGAGGAGAGCGGTCAGCTGGGCGAGGCCCAGCAGGCCATCGCGCTGCGCCTGCAGCGCACGGAGGGGACCGATATCCCGATGCTGCAGCTGTTTGCGCGGTGCGGGCTGGATGCGTTTGAGCAGAACTGCGTGATACTGGCTTACGCAGCTGTGCTTGACCGCAAGTATGAAAAGCTGCTCGCCTACCTGCAGGATGATATGACGCGCAAAACGCCGGGCACTGCGCTGGCGGTGCAGCTGTTTATGCCGAGAGAGGGCAATATGGAGCAGTATCTTGCGCGGTTTGCGCGCAGCGGGCGGTTTTCCCGCCTGTTCCGGCGCGATGCGCTCGAACGGGGCGACCTTGTGCTGCACCCGCTGACGCTGGAATACCTGTCCGGCGGGAGGATCGAGGACCGGCAGGGGCTGACCGTGTATGACGGCGCGTCGCGCCGGCCGGACGGCCCGCTCATCGTGCAGGGCGACACGGCGCACCGGCTCGACCGCATCATGGAGGGGCCGGCGGACTGCGTCACCTGTCTGACCGGCGCGGCCGGCAGCGGCAAGCGCTTCCAGATCGAGCACATGCTGTCCCGCTGGAAAATGCGCGGCGTGTTTGCCGATCTGGAGGGCGAAAACTGGCGCGAGCAGGCCGAGCAGGCAGCGCTGGCCGCCTGTCTGCTGGACGCCAGCCTGTGCCTGTATCATCTGGACCGGAAGGACGACGCGGGCGACCCCGCGCCCGCCCCGCAGCAGATGATCGACGCGCTCTGCCGGCTGGAGACCGGCGGGGGACGGCTGTTCCTGCTCTCGCGCCTGCCGGTGCGGGCGCGGGTGCAGCGGCTGACCGTCGACCTTGCGCTCTCCGCGCTGACCGAGAGCGAGCGGCTGGAGCTGTTCCGCACCTTCCTGCGGGACAGCGCGCTGGCGCCCGACGTCACGGCGGAGGAGCTGGCAGCCAAATTCCACTTTTCCCCCCAGCAGATCCGTCTCGCCTGCCGGCAGGCGGCGGGCATGGCCGGCCTCAGCGAGCAGCAAACGCTGGACGCTGCGCAGCTGCACGCGGCCTGCTACCGGCAGGTGGTGCACAAGCTGGGCGATCTGGCGCACCGTGTCCCGGCGGCCTACACCTGGGACGATGTGGTCATGCCGGCGGCGCAGAAACGGCTGATGCAGCAGGCGTGCGGGCATATCCGCTACCAGTACCGCGTGTATCACCAGTGGGGCTTTGAAAAGAAGATCACTTACGGCCGCGGCCTGTCCATCCTGTTCGCGGGCGCGCCCGGCACGGGCAAGACCATGTGCGCGCAGGTGATCGCGCGCCAGCTCAACATGGAGATGTATAAGATCAATATTTCGCAGATCGTCAGCAAGTACATCGGCGAGACCGAAAAGAACCTGCAGGCGGTGTTCGCCGAGGCGAAAAACTCCAACTGCATCCTGTTCTTTGACGAATGCGACGCGCTGTTCGGCAAGCGCAGCGAAGTCAAGGATTCGCACGACCGCAATGCCAACGTCGAGGTCGCGTACCTGCTCCAGCAGATCGAGGAATACGACGGCGTGTGCATTCTGGCGACCAACCTGATCGGCAATATCGACGAGGCGTTCATGCGCCGCATCACCTATGTGGTGCATTTCCCGTTCCCGGATCGCCGCATGCGCGAGCAGATCTACCGGCACATGATCCCGGCAGCCACCCCGCTGGCGGACGACATCGACTGGGGCTTTCTGGCGGAGAAGTTTGAGCTGTCCGGCGGCCATATCAAGAATATCGTGCTTTCGGCGGCGTTCATGGCGGCGGGCGAGGGCTGTCCGGTCGGCATGCGGCAGCTGCTGCGGGCGGCTGTCGGCGAGCTGAAGAAAAACGAGATCGTTGTGGTGCGGGAAGAGCTGCGGGAGTATGCTGACCTGCTGGACAACGATGGGGAATAAGCCGTGCCGCGGAGGGGATTCGAGATGAAAAAGCAACAACGCAAAACATTGAGCAACCGCGTGCTGCCGCAGTGCATCGCTGTGGCGGCGGTGCTGATCGTGATCGACGTACTGCTGGTGCTGCTGATGCGGGAGGAAAACCAGGCGGTCACCCTGCTGTGTATGGCGGCGGCCGATGTGCTGGCTGCGGTATGGTGGATACACTGTATGCGCACTGCGGCGGACGAGCCGCTGGACGAGCTGTGCGACGCGCTGGACCGCTATCAGAGCGGCGAGGCTGTCGGGCTGGACCGGCAGCTGCTCGACCGGGAGGATGGGATCGGCGTCCTGGCGCGCGCGGTCGGCCAGCTGAGCGAGGAGGATGACGAGCGGCTGGACGAGGCGTGCCGGGAGGCCGCCGCACAGGCGGAGAGCCGCGCACGGCGCAGCCTTGCCGAGGAGATCAGCCAGTCCGCGCTGCCGCAGGTGCTGCCGGATATCCCGAGCCGGGCGAATTTTGAGGTCGCCGGCCAGGTCGAGCGCGGCATGGGGAAGGACTGCCAGTTTTACGATTATTTCTTCATCGACCCCGGCCTGCTGTGCGTGGTGATCGGCCAGATCCCGGGTGGCAGCATTGCGGAGGCGCTGTTCATGGTCATCGCGCAGACGACCATCCGCAGCCGTCTGCGGCAGGGGCGTTCGCTCGAGGAGACCATGGCGGACGTCAACGCCCAGCTGTACGATCTGGGCAACCAGTTCTGCCTGAATGCGCTGGTGGCGACGCTGAGCACGTCGGACGGCCGTTTTACCTATGTCAACGCCGGCCAGCAGCTGCCGCTGCTCATGCGCAACGAGGACCGCTATGAGTGGCTGGAATCGCCGGTCTACGCGCCGCTGGGCATGAATGAGAACGTATCCTACCGCTCGCAGGAGCTGCGCCTCAAGCAGGGCGACCGGATTTTCCTGCATACGGCCGGGCTGGCGTCGCTCCCGGACAGGGACGGCGCGGCATATGGCGCGCAGCAGCTGCGCGCTGATCTGAATACCAGCCGCAGCCAGAACATGGAGAGCGAGCAGCTGCTGCATTTCATCAGCGACAGCGCGCTGGTCTTTTGCAGCGACAGCAGTGCGAACGGCGGCTTCGCCATGCTCACGCTGCTGTTCTGCAAGGGCGATAAGGAACTCGCGCACTGCGATGTGCCCGCACAGCCCGAATACGCGGGCGAGGTGACCGAATTCCTCAAAAAGCAGTTTTCGGACAACGGCATCGACCGGCGCCACTATGCGCGCGAGGCCGTGGTGGTGGATGAGATCTTTGCGCTTTGCTGCCGCAAGGCGGAAAAGGGCAGCCATGTGATGGTCGAGTGCGGCGTGGCGCCGGACGCGCAGATGGTCAACATCCGCGTGACCGCGGTGCTGGGCGGTGTCGATCCCATGGAGACCGAAACCGCCGGGACCGAGGAGAATGCGGTCAGCTTCATCCGGGACAACGCGGAATACATCACCTTCAAGCCGGGCGAGGAACGCGATACGATCACGATCGTGAGCTTCCTGAGCTGAAGAGGGGAAAAGAAAAGACCGGAAGTGCAAACTTCCGGTCTTTTGATTTGCTATGGATAAAAGATGCCGCTATGGACGGAAGATCAGTCCTCGTCGATCTCCAGATAGTCCGCCAGATCCTTGAACAGCGCGGTCGCATCGACGTCGTCCTCAAGCACGATCTGCAGAGGCTCGTTGAGCGAGAGCAGGAACATGCCGAGCAGGCTCTTGGCGTCTACCATGCCGCTCTTGCCGTGGATCCAAATGTCATAGGGATACTTGGTGACGATCTTGTTGATCTTCTGGATGTCGTCCGTATTCTTTACGCGAATACCTCTGGTCATAATAGCTTACCTCCTCGTAATTGACTCACAAGATTTCCTCTTTGCTATCATTATAGCATAAAAAGCTGGAAAGAAAAGAGTTTTTTCCGCCCGAACACATTTTTCATCATTTTGAAAACAGGGAGAGAAGGAAAGCAATAGGAGTTGTGTAAAACATACAAATGAGATTGATAAAAATTGTGCAAAGCGCAGAAAACACCGCAGGGATGGCAGCTGTCCTGCTCAGTACTCGGTCAGCAGACAGACGCAGTGCGCCGCGATGCCCTGCTTCTGGCCGGTGAAGCCCAGCCCCTCCTCGGTGGTGGCCTTGACCGAGATGCGCGAGACCGAGCAGCCGATGGCCGCGGCGAGGTTTTTGCGCATCTCCTCGATGTAGGGCGCGAGCTTGGGCGCCTGCGCGAGCACGGTCGCATCCAGATTGCCCAGCCGGTAGCCGTTCTCGCGCATCAGCGCGGCGACGTGGCGCAGCAGCGCCATGCTGTCCGCGCCGGCGTAATGCGGGTCGCTGTCCGGGAAGTGGCGGCCGATGTCGCCCAGGGCGAGCGCGCCGAGCAGCGCGTCCATGACCGCGTGGGTGAGCACGTCCGCATCCGAGTGGCCGTCCAGCCCGGTCTCATGCGGGATGTCCACCCCGCCGATGATGCACCGGCGGCCGGGGACCAGACGGTGCACGTCGTAGCCGTGTCCAATGCGCATTTCAGTCCGCCTCCTTCTGCAAAAGCGCTTGCGCCACAAGGATATCCTCCGGCGTGGTGATCTTGATGTTCTCATAGCTGCCGTGCGTGGCCTGTACGGCCTGTCCCATCGCTTCGACAGCCGCACAGTCGTCGGTAAAGCTGCGCCCGCTGCGCGCCGCATCCTCGAGCGCGCGCAGCAGCAGCTCGCGGCGGAACACCTGCGGCGTCTGCACGGCGGCGAGCGTGTCACGCGGCACATCGGCGGCGATCGTCCCGTCCGCGATGCGCTTGATGCTGTCCTTGACCGGCACGACCGGCGCGGCCGCGCCGTGCTCTGCCGCAGCGCAGACCGCTTCGGTGATGACCGCCTCGGACACGAGCGGGCGTGCGCCGTCATGCACGGCGACGAGCGCCGCATCCGCGGGCGCGGCGCGCAGGCCGGCCAGCACCGAGGCGGTGCGGCTGTCCCCGCCGCGGGTGACCGTGCGCAGCTTGCCGACGCCGTAGCTGCGCGCCAGCTCGGTATAGGGCAGGATGTCCTGCTCGCGGCAGACCAGCACGATGTCGCGCACAGCCGCGCATTTTTCAAACGCGCGCAGCGTGTGCGCCAGCACGGGCGCGCCGGCCAGCGGCAGCAGCAGCTTGTTCTGTCCGCCCATGCGCTGCGATGAGCCCGCGGCGACGATCACCGCGCACACCGCGGGCAGGGCTTTTTTCTTTTTCCGGATCGCGGGCATAGCGGCCCCTCCTTTAGAACAAAGGCTTTGCATTCGCAAAGCCTTTGGCAGTTTGTCAAAAAAGTTTGCGCGCCGCAGGCGCGTATGAAATAGAATATTGCGGCATGCCGCAATATTCATAAAATCCGGGGACACGAGGTGAATTGGCCGAAGGCCAAGAGAAAGTGGCCTGGGCCATGCGCCTCGGATTGCTCTCATTGAATCGCCGCACGGCGGCGGAATAAGGACAGAGGCCTACGGGCTATACAAACCGCTGTCAAGTGTACTCATTTAACTGCCGCACGGCGGCAGAAAGAGGATAGTGGCCTACGGGCTGCCTGAAAGGCGCGCGCAGACAGCGGAATATTCGTTTGGGCCGTAGCCCGCTGACCGCTTTCCGCCGCAAAGCGGCGGCTATTCAACGAGTGCAACTGTAGTTTCAAACGAGAGGCTGTTCGAAAAACGCAGTTTTTCGACAGCCTCAGGTCAAACGCATAATT
>CALWJG010000003.1 GCA_944380945.1 uncultured Agathobaculum sp.
AGGCGTTTCAGGGCGTTACCCCGCTATTCCACCTATCAAACTATCAGTTTTCCGAACAACGGAAAACAGTTGCCCGTGCGCAGACTTTTTACCATCTGCGAACGAGTCGCACTCACTTAGAAATCCTCACTGGACTTTTCACCCTCTCCCTTGGTGTTGAGAATTAGGGCGTTTACCAGCTTCAAGATGTCCTTCTCCGAGCGGATATACGCCAGAGGGTTATACCGCATGGACTTCTTGAAGTTGATGAGATTCAGGCTTTTGATGCGGTATCCCTTGCGGTTCAACAGGGTTCCCACCTCATTCAGGATGGTACCCTTTGGATCGGTGATTACATAGGAGGAATGGCGCCGGAGCAGGTTTGGCTTGATAAAGAACCTCTGTTTATTGCAGGCGCTGCCGATCCTGCCGCCCGACTTTGCAAAAGAGTCCTCCTGCTGCCGCCGCGCCATTTGCCGCTTGGCAGCAAAGCGCGCAGCCGGCGGGAAATACCCACCGGCTGCGCGCGCTGCGTAGAAAAGGTGTATGGAGAAAACAGATTGGTGCATGCTTATTTCACTGCGGCCTGCTCGTGCTCACGCTCGAGTTCTTCGATGACTTGCTCGCGCTCCTGCTCTTCCTCCAATTCTTCTATGTAGGTCGCATCATATTTTTTACGATTTAGAAGCATTCGAAACGCCGCTATGGTCATCAATATTGTGACAATGACCGCCGGCAAAGCAAATACTGTGATCATTGCATTGAGCGCATCATAGCCGCCGACATACAGCAGAATAAAGGTCAGTGCACCCATAAACAGGCCGACCGCAGCGTTCAGGATTTTGGGCGTATTGGTCTTGGACGCATCAATCTCCGTCCTCTTCATAAACATCATGGGGAAGGAATATGCAATCGAATCTGAGAATGTGATAAACGTCATAACCGCTACAATCAGGAAGAACCACTTCATAATCGTGCCAAGCGGCAGAGTGTCGAGGAAGGCAAAGGTCGCAATGCCGTCGCCGAACTGCTGCATCTGCGCCCACAGGTCACTGCCGTCCAGCAGTCCGAACATGGCCGTACCGCCAAACAGCACATACCACAGGAATACCACGCCGCAAGGCATGACACAGTTGACCAGAACAAACTGGCGCAGCGTGCGGCCGTAGGCGATGCTGGCATAGAAAAATGCACTCATCAAACCCGGAACGATGTTCCACGAATAGTAGTACATGGTCTGGCTGTTCTGCCAGGTGGAATTGGTGACCGGATCAGCGAAGGTGATCATCGGGATAAAGTCAGTGATGAACTCGCCAAGGCTGGTGAACAGCGTTCCGAGCAGGCGGTTCGCTCCCACCGGGCTGACGATCAGCACGAAAATCAGGATGAACGCATAGCACGCAGCATTGATGTTGCTGAGCTTGCCCATCAGCTTATGCACGCCGGAAGTAGCGAAAATAACCGTCAATACCGTATAGAAAATAATGATATACGGCTCAAAGGAGGGCGTTTCACTCATGCCCGCGACCGTGCCGATGCCAGAGTTGAGCTGGATAACGGCAAGGCCCATATTGGTGCCGCACACAACCAGCGACATGACCATGATGATATTGATAATATGCCCCGCAAGGCCTTCGGTTTTCTCACCAATCAGCGGGTACAGTGCGGAACTGCCTTTCAGGCTGCGTTTTCCGTTGTAATACACTAAGCCGACTGCCAGCGCCGCCAGTACAATCAGAAAATACGGCGGCAAGCCGTAATGCAGGAAGCAGTATTCCAGCGTCGGAATGATCGCTTCTGCGCTGCCCGCTTCTACCCCCAAGAATTCCGGCGGGTTCATGAACATATTGACCGGGCCGGATACACCGTAGAAGCAGATACCGACCGCGATCGTGCCGGTCAGCGTCAGTGTGAACCAGGTACCGTTGCTGATACTGGGGCGGGCGTTTTTCCCGCCGAAACGGATGTCACCGTATTTGCTGAATACCAGAAACGCGCACAGTGCAACGACCAGAATCGTGCACACAATGTAAAGCCACTTGAAATGGCTCATGATCCATGCCAGCGCATTGGTCAAAAAACCTTCAAATTGTACCGGGAATATTGCGCCGATCGCAATGACCAGCAGCAGCGCAATAACGCCGGGAAAAAATACTTTCTTGTCAATCAGGGACATGATCCTCTGCTTGCCGCCGTTTTGCTTTTCGTTCATAATACATCTCCTTTACTCGAACAAACCTACTCATCGATTGCCCCTGCATTTGCAGGGATACACACGTATCCTTTACATAACCTCCCCTCTCTGTACTGCTCTTTTCTCCAAAACAATCCACCCATTCGGCGGACCGCAAACGAAAAAGGGGCGGCGCGGGGCCGGCAAAACCCCGCGCGCCTTCGGAAAACCGGCAGCCCGGCCCCCAGATGGATATTGATGGAGGGGAAAGGAGCCGGTCTGCCGCAGATCATAGCAAGGCCTTACTCGGTGCAGCGCGCGATGACGTCCTCGCTGATGCCCTGCCGGCGCAGCAGATCCTGCATCTGCGCCAGCTTGTCCGCCGGGACTTCCGGCTTCTGATAGGCGTTCAGCAGCTGCTCGATGCGCTTGTCGATGTTCTTGTAGAAGGTCTGCGGATCGTTCTGCGAGCCGCGGTTGGCCAGATACGGCGTAAGCAGCTCTTCCTTCATGTAATCGTAGGTGTGGTCGCTGGTCAGGTATTCGCCGCCGTGGCCGACCTCGTGGATGACGTCCTCGGGGATGGTCTCCTCGTTTACCTCGATGTCACGCAGGTAGCGGTCGACATGATCCTGAATGTCAAAGTCAAGGATGAGTTTATCGTAGGACATGGACAGGTAGCCATTCATGCAGCCCGCCGAATGCAGCATCAGGTTGATGCCATGCTGGCGGGAAGCGAGGTAGATCAGCTCGCCCTCATAGGCGCACTGCGGGCTGAAGATGTTGGCGTCCGACAGCGTGCCGCCGCCGCGGCAGGGGACATTATAGAAGTGCGCCAGTTCCGCGCCGTACTTGACGCACAGCGCGCTCTCGGGCGCGCCGATGGCGATGGCGCAGCTGCGCAGGTCGGCCGCAGTCGAGGCCGTGCCATAGATGACCGGCGTGCCGGGATTCGCCATCTGGGCGAGGATGATGCCGCCGAGCACCTCAGCGTTGGTCAGCGCGATCGTGCCCGCGATGCTGACCGGCGAGGTGGTGCCCGCCATGGCCGCCGAACAGATGACGACCGGCTGGCGGTATTTGCCAAAGGTGAGGATGGTCTCGGTCATATCGTCCGTGCCGAGCAGCGGGGTGTTCGGGTTGGACAGGCCGACCAGCACACAGTGCTGCCGCAGTTCATCCTCGGTGTAGCCGAAGCGGGTGCGGGTCATCTCGATGACCGCCTCCATCTCCGTGTAGTTGCCGCCCGCAGTGTAAAGCGGCTTTTCGCAGTGGCAGAGCGAGATGTAGTTGAGCACCAGATCGTTCCACTCGGGCGGGATGCCGACCGGATCGACCGTCATGCCGCCGTTGAAGCCGATGTTGGGGTGCGCCTCATACAGCTTCTGGATCTTGATGTAGTCCTCGATCGTCGCGTCGCGCATCGTGCCGTCTCGGTCGATCAGATTGGTGACGATGGTCACGCCGCGCGCCCAGTGGCCGTCGCCGATGGTGATGTTGTACTTGGGGTTCGCGCCCTCAAACAGGAAGCTGGACGGCGCCTTGCCGACCCACTCCATCACCTGCTCCGGGGTGAAGAAGGCGACGTTTCCCTCCATGCGCACGCCGTGCTCGCGCAGGATGCGCTGGGCGTCCGGATGGACGAACTCCATGCCCGTGTTCTGCAGAATGCGCAGGGTCGCTTCATGGATCTTCTGAATTTTCTCTTTTTCGCTCATCATGTCTTTTCCCTCCAAAACGGTAATCATGCCCGTGATCAGGCCACTGCGGCCAATCCCGCCGCGCCCTGCCGGGCATTGCTTTTGACGGAACAGGGCCTTTTCCTCTCTTTCTTGCAAGAAGCGTGCCAATCCCGTTTTTGGCAGCGAGGAAATCCGGATCACCGGGTAATTTTATCGAACGTCACCAAAGGCTTTCGGACGCAGCTGTGCAAATTGCGCAGAGATCCGCGCAGTGTCCGGCCGAAAAATAAAAAAGCCGCCCGTCGGGGCGGTGATCCCCGACGGGCGGTCGTCGCGCTGAAGCGCAAATAATATTTGCTTTTCTGCACTGTTTGCGCAAAAAAATCTTGCGCAGCAACTGGCGCTCATTTTCCCGTGCGCAGCAGCTCCTTGACGTCGATCTGATATCGTTTGAGCCGGTATTGCAGGTTCTGGCGGCTCATCTGCATGGCGCGCGCCGTGGCCGCGATATTGCCGTCGTGCTCAAGCAGCATACGGCAAATGGTCTGGCGCTCGAATTCCCGAACCGAATGATGCAGCGACTGGTCTTCGGCCGGCGGCAAGGGCGTCTCCTTCCACTGCGCCGCGGCCGTCAGGGTATCCGGCAGGCAGTCGGTCGTGATAAAGGATTCGTTATCCGGCAGGATGTTCATTGCATGCTCGATCGCATGCTGCAATTCACGCACGTTGCCCGGCCAGTCATAGGAATAAAACAGTTCGAGCGTATACTTGTCGATATCGCGCACGGTCCGGCCGAGCCGCTCGTTGCACTGCATGATGAAATGCTTGGCAAGCACCGCGATGTCCTCCTTGCGCTCGCGCAGCGGCGGGATCGTGATGCTGACCACACCCAGCCGGTAATACAGGTCGGGCCGCAGCAGGTGTTCGGCCAGCGCCCGCTGCGGCGGGATATTCAGGTTGGACAGCACGCGCACATCTACCTGAATTTCGTTCATGCCGCCTACGCGGCGGATGCGGCCGTCCTGCAGCACACGCAGCAGCTTGGACTGCAGCGTGATGTTCATGGAATTGATCTCATCGAGCAGCAGCGTGCCGCCGTTTGCCTGCTCGAACAGGCCCGGGCGGCGCTCCGCGCCAGTGTAAGCACCCTTTTCCGTCCCGAACAGCAGGCTTTCCAGCAGATTATCCGGAATGGCCGCACAGTTGATCGCAAGGAAAGGGCCGTTTGCCCGCGGGCTCGCGTTGTGGATGCTCTGCGCGAACAGTTCCTTGCCCGTGCCGGTCTCGCCGTAAAACATGACCGATGAGTCGCTTTTTGCGACCTGCAGGCATTTATGCACAATATTCTGCATGGCCGCGCTGCGGCCGATGATGTCATTGAAATGATAGGCTGCGGACAGCGGGCTCTTCGCCTTCTGCACGGCGGGCTGGGATGCCGTATGCTGCAGCAGCTTTTCCTGCAGGTCGATCACGCGCTTCTGGAGCTGCTCGAGCGCGCGCATATCGGTGATCAGGTTGAACGCGCCCAACACCTGCCCGTTCTGCGTGATCGGATAGTTATTGGATATGATATTGGCGGATTTTCCATAACGTGTGGCATAGTACTGCCGCAGGTTGGTCAGCGGCTTGCCCTCGCGCAGCACGCGGCGGATCGCACTCTCACTGCCATCCAGCATGACGTACACATCCTCGACCGTCTCACCCTTCACATCGCCGATGGCAACCCCGTCCAGCCGGACCGCCGCGTCATTGAGCAGCCAGATACGGCCCTGCGCATCGCACAGCACGACCGCCTCGTTCAGTTGATTGACCACGGTCATCAGCATGTCGTGGCAGGCGTCGTTTGAGGCGTCCCGGAACACGACCAGCTGCGCGCCCTCCGGCAGATCGCTGACCGCGGGCGTCGGGCAGCGCAGCAGATATTCGCCGAACGCGATGTTGACATAGACCGGCGTTTCACTTTCCTCACACAGCGGCGCGGCGATCTCGTCGAGCCGCAGGCCTCTGAGCTGTCCCCTGCCGTGCAGCAGATCGTTCGCCATGCCGTTTGCCGACAGGATCACGCTGTCCCCGTCGATCAGCAGCGCGCCCAGACTGCACTGAGACAGCAATTCCATTGCTTCATTGATCTTCATGTCATCCCCACTTCCCTGCAGCCGGTTGTGATACAACAGCTTGCTTTTCTACATTATAGCCGGTATTTCCCCGCATGCCAATACGCTTTTGGAACGCATCTGCAAAAGCGGCGCCCGCCTGAAAACGGACGCCGCATTGCTCGGCTGTATTGCGTTATACCGATGCGCCGGACAGATCCTGATGGATGGCTGCCGCGGCCTTCTTGCCCGCGCCCATGGCGAGAATGACGGTCGCCGCGCCGGTGACTGCGTCGCCGCCCGCATAGACGCCCTTCTTGGAGGTGCGGCCGTCCTCATCCGCGATGATGCCGCCCCACTTCTGGGTCTCCAGACCGGGCGTGGTGCTCTTGATGAGCGGGTTGGGGCTGTTGCCGATGGCAACGACCACCGTATCCACCGCAAGCTCAAACTCGCTGCCCTGCTTGGGCACCGGACGTCGGCGGCCCGACGCATCCGGCTCGCCCAGCTCCATCTCGATGCACTGCATGGATTTGACACAGCCGTTCTCGTCGCCCTCGATCTCCACCGGGTTGCACAGCATCTTGAAGATGATGCCCTCCTCCTTGGCGTGGTGGACCTCCTCCACGCGGGCAGGCATTTCCTTCTCACTGCGGCGGTAGACGATGTACACCTCTTCCGCGCCCAGACGCTTGGCACAGCGCGCCGCGTCCATGGCCACGTTGCCGCCGCCGATGATAGCCGCGCGCTTTCCCACGCGCACCGGCGTATCCGCCTCAGGGAAGGTATAGGCCTTCATCAGGTTGATGCGGGTCAAAAACTCGTTGGCCGAATACACGCCGTTCAAATTCTCGCCCGGGATCTTCTGGAAGTTGGGCAGGCCCGCGCCCGAGCCCACAAACACCGCGTCGTATTCCTCGAGCAGCTCGTCCACGGTCTCCATGCGGCCGATGACCGAATTGGTGCGGATCTCCACGCCCAGCGCCTCGACGGTCGCGATCTCCTGCCGCACGAGCGACTTGGGCAGGCGGAACTCGGGAATGCCGTAGACCAGCACGCCGCCGGGGGTGTGCAGCGCTTCAAAGATCGTGACCTGATAGCCCAGCTTGGCAAGGTCGCCCGCGCAGGTCAGGCCCGCCGGGCCGGAACCGACCACAGCGACTTTTTTGCCGTTCGGCGCGGCGCTCTCCGGCTGCGGCAGCTCATCCGCATGCTGCATGCCCCAGTCCGCGACAAAGCGCTCCAGTCGGCCGATGCCCACCGGCTCGCCCTTGATGCCGCGCACGCACTTGCATTCGCACTGGCTCTCCTGCGGGCACACACGTCCGCAGATCGCCGGCAAGTTGCTGGTGGATTTGAGGATGGCATGCGCGCCCGCCATGTCGCCCTCCTTGATCTTCTGGATGAACGAAGGAATCTGCACGTTCACCGGGCAGCCGGAGACACAGGGCATGTTCTTGCAGTTCAGGCACCGCTCGGCCTCGCCCTTTGCCATCTCATAGGTGGTGTAGCCCGCGCTGACCTCCTGAAAGTTGCCGCTGCGGACGATCGGGTCCTGCTCGACCGCAGGTGTCTTTTTCGGGTCCATGTTAGGCATTTGCGCTCTCCCCCTTCTTCATCAGATTGCAGTCCGCATGGCGCTCCATGCTGATGGCTTCCTCGGCCTTGTACATACGGCTGCGGCTGATGGCCTCGTCGAAATCGACCAGATGGCCGTCAAAATCCGGGCCGTCCACGCAGGCGAACTTGGTCTCGCCGCCGACGGTCAGGCGGCAGCCGCCGCACATGCCCGTGCCGTCGATCATAATGGGGTTCATGGATACGATGGTCGGGATGCCGTATTCCTTTGTCATGTTGCACACGCCGCGCATCATGGGCAGCGGACCGATGGCGATGACCTCGTCATAATGCACGCCGGCCTGCAGCCGCTCCTCGAGCGCGGTGGTGACAAAGCCCTTGTGCCCGTTCGAGCCGTCGTCGGTCATGACGTACAGGTTGTGGCATGCATCCTTGAGCTCGTCCATCAGGATGAACAGGCTGGTCGAGCGGAAGCCGACGATCACGTCCACATCCGCGCCCGCCTCGTGCAGCGCCTTGGCCTGCGGATAGGCGATGGCGATGCCCAGACCCCCGCCGATGACCGCGATCTTTTTGCCCTGCTTGCCCTCGAGCTCGCTCGGCTTGCCCAGCGGGCCGACGAAATCCTGCAGCGCCTCGCCCTCCTCGAGCGTGTCCAGCCGGCGCGTGGTCGCGCCGACCTTCTGGAAAATGATCGTGACCGTGCCCTTTTCCCGGTCATATCCCGCGATGGTCAGCGGGATACGCTCGCCCTGCTCGTCGATGCGCAGGATGATGAACTGGCCCGGCTGCGCCTTTCGCGCAACGCCCGGCGCCTCGATCTCCATCAGCGTCACCGTGTCGTGCAGGCGGCGTTTGGTTACGATTGGGTACAAAATCCTTTCCTCCTTTGTTTTTGTGCAGCAAACTGCGCCGGATGCTCAGATTTGACCGCTCCGGCGTTTTTCCTGTCTCTATTATAATAAAAACAGTGCCCCGCGCAGTATGCCGCGATTTGGCACTGTTTTGCATCATTTCCGATTTTCGCGGTTTACGAGCCGTAAGTCCCGCAGTGCCGCGCGCCCGCCTCCGTCACAAGCGGCTGCCCGCAGTAAGGCGCGAGGTCCTCCCCCACCGGACACACGAGCGCGCAGCGCCCGCAGGGCCAGTGGTGCGCCCGCTTGAGCTGGATATGGTAGCGCGTGCAGGCGTTTTTGTCCATTTCATAAACGCCGCCCGCCGCGCCCGGCGCAAAGCAGCCCGACGGACATTCGCGCCGGCATTTGCCGCAGTGGACGCACAGCTGTTCCGCCAGCATGTCGTCCGCCGCGAGCGGCGCATCGGTCAGGATGGACACCATGCGCAGCCGCGGGCCGAATTCTCTGGTGATCAGGTTGTGGCTGTCCCCGATCGTGCCCATGCCCGCGTAATACGCCGCCAGCACATGGGAGAACGCCGCCTCCGGCCGGTCCAGCAGCACCTCGATGCCGTCATAGCAGTCCCGCGGAAAATAAAGCGCGCGGTACCCCAGCGATGTGGCGATGTAGTTCGTCAGATGATAGGCCATGTCGTCCAGCACGCGGTTGGAGGTGTCATACAGCTCCTGATAGACCACAGAGGGCGTGGTCGCCATCATGGGCGCAAACAGCGGGATACCGATCACGACCACATTTTCCGCCCACGGCCAGATGTTCTGCGGCCAGAACGCCGCATCCTGCATGGGGTATTCCGCCCAGCGCGACACCGGGCAGCAGCGCACCAGATTGGCGCCGAGCGCATGCGCCTTTTCCGCGATCCGACGCTTGTTTTCCCGCTCCTTCACAGCGCACCGCTCCCCTCGGATGAGATCGGCTGCTGCGCCGCCGCAAGGCGGGCGCGGCGCTCCTTATGCCGCAGATGGAACCAGAACGGCACGAGCGCCAGCAGGATGAGCACCCAGCTGATCGGGTAGGAGATATAGACCCACTCCACGCCGAAACGGCTGGTGTCCAGCCACGCGATCCACACCAGACGGAACACGCAGGTGCCCAGCAGGTTGATCACCACCGGCGCGATCGGCACGCCGTAGCCGCGGATCGCGCCCACGAATACATCCGCCACGCCGAAGATGACATATACGCTCGCCACGATAAACAGCCGCTCCGCTCCCGCCTGAATGACCGCCGGGTCGCTGTTGTAAATGCCGATGAGCGGATGCGAGAACAGCACGGTCAGCGCGCTCAGGCTGACGCCGATGGCAAGCGTACATGATACGCAGATGCGCAACACCCGCCCGATGCGGTCCATCTTGCCCGCGCCGAGGTTCTGGCTGATGAAGGTCTGCGCCGCCTGATGGAACGAGTTCATCGCGATGTAGATGAAGCCCTCGATGCTCTCGGCTGCGCCTACGCCCGCGATGATCGTGCTGCCGTAGGCGTTGACTGCGCTCTGAATGACCACGTTGGACAGGCTGAACAGGCAGGACTGCACACCCGCCGGGATGCCGATATGCGCCATGTCCAGCAGGCGCCCCTTGTCCAGACACAGCCAGCGCCAGCTGAAATGCAGCGCGCCCTCGGTCTGGGACAGACAGTACAGCACGAGCGCCGCGCTGACCGCCTGACTGATGACCGTCGCCAGGGCGACGCCCGCCACGCCCATATCCAGCGCGATCACCGAAAACAGGTTGAGCGCCACGTTGACCGCCCCGCTGATCATCAGGAAGAACAGCGGCCGGCGGGTATCGCCCGCCGCGCGCAGGGCGGCGGCGCCGTAATTATACAGCATGGTGAACGGCGTACCGATAAAATAGATGCGCATATACAGCAGCGCCAGCGGCCGCACGTCTGCGGGCGAAGCGATCAGATCGAGCATCCAGCCCGCAGCCAGAATGCCGAGGATGCCCAGCACGGCACCGCCGCCCAGCGCGACCACAACGGCGGTGTGCAGCGTGCGCGAGATCTCGCGCCGGTGTCTGCCCAGTCCCAGCAGGCGGGCGACGACCACGTTGACACCCACGGACAGGCCGATCAGCAGCTGGGTGAACAGATTGATGACCGCCACCGTGCTGCTCACCGCAGCAAGGCTCGCGCTGCCTGCAAAGCGGCCGACCACGATGATGTCCGCCGCGTTGAACAGCAGCTGCAGAATGTTGGACGCCATCAGCGGCAGGCTGAACAGCAGTATCTTGCCCAGCAGCGGGCCGTGCGTCATATCGATCGTTGCATTCCGTTTCACAGCGTTTTCTCCTCATCCGTATCCTGAACCGTTTTTTCCGGAACGGTTATTTTACATCATCCGCAGCCGATGCGCCAGCGGCCGGCCACAAAAGCCGAAGCACGGCACAGAACGCACGAGATGCGGCAAAATCCCCTGTTCAGCGGCCGGCCAGCTGTGTCTCCGCGGCGTCCAGCGTGTCAAAGCCGTACTGCCGCACGGTGTTTTTCAGGATCTCCTCGTTCATATTGCGGCCCTCTGCCAGCAGCTGCGCGATATGGCCGGCATACAGCTGCAGTGTGCGCAGCGAATAGCTCGCCAGCTCGCCCCAGAGATAGGTCTCAAACGAGGTCACATGCCGGCTGTCCCCGCTGCGGCGGATGGGACGGCCGCGGCCCGCCAGCGCCGGATACCGCGCAGCGAGCGCCTCCAGCCAGCCGACATGCGTCCGGCAGATCGCGTCGATCAGCTGTGCCTTTTCATCCGGCACCGGCGGCAGCTGATCCCGGATCTGCTCATATTCCTCCGGCGCCGTGCGCGCCATCATATAGCCGTACTTTTCCGCCAGCGGATTGCGGCCTGCGGCCTGCGCCTGCCGCAGGTCGTCCAGCCAGCTCCGGCGCATCTCCTCGGTCCATGCTGCAAGCTGGCTGGACTGCATGATGAAAAACGTCCGCTGATCGTCCTGACAGGCCGCGCGGCCGCCGCGGTTTTGCACCTGATCGAACAAAGCCCACTCGAGCTCGACGATCTGCCCGGTCGTATCCTTCATGTCATTTCACTCCTCCATGATATGCGCCTGCCGCAGCGCAGGGTCCCTGATCCGCGTCATGACCTGTTCGGCTTGCGCCTGCAAAAAGCTGTCCGGGCTGTCTGACAGCCCCTGCCGCCGCAGTTCGGCCGCTGCGGTCAGGCAGATGCCTTCGATCTTCTCCGCCGCCTGCGCCCCATCCGGCATGCGCGCCAGTTCGTCAAACTGCGCATAGGCGCGCGGCAGCACGGGCAGGTCCCGCAGCCCGCGGTGCATCCATTTGTAAAACGGCGCGTAGCGGCGGTTCAGCAGATAGACCAGCGACATGCCCGCGCGCATGAATTCACTGCGCGCCAGCTGCGCTGCGACCAGTTCCCCGCGCCGCAGGCAGCGGGGATAGTTGTACTGTCCAGCCTGCGCCATGACCGCTGCCCGCGCAGCAAGCTTTTTCAGGCGCACATCCTCAGGATAAAACCCGATGAGCCGTTGCCGCACCGCGGTGAAATGCCCCAGCGGATCGGCAAACACTTCGCCGTTTACCGCTGTGGCGAGGAACGCCTCGGGCACGCGCCGCCACTGCTCGAGTGTCTGCGGCCCGGCAGGGCAGCCGGTATAGCGTCGGTACCAGGATGCGGTGCACAGGCAGCCCACGCGGCCCGCGCCATACTGCCCCGCGGAGCGCAGGGCCAGCCCCTCTGCCGCGGGCAGGCTGTCGTACAAGGCCTGCACCTGCGCGCCGTACGATCGGAAATCCGCCTCATCCAGCCAGATGCAGAAGCCCGCGCCCCAGTCATGGTCGCGGGACAGCGCATCGTCAAACCCGAAGCACTCCGAGCCCTCGCCCGCAAGTCCGATTGCCATGCGCGGCAGGAGCCCGGCAAACTGCGTCTCCAGCGCCGGCCGGCCGACCCGTTCATATTGCCGCCGGGCCGCTTCCAGCCCGGTCATGCGCCGTCCGCCTGACGCAGGCGGCGCAGCTCGTCCGCCGCCGTGCGCGTGCGCTCATGGTCGGGACCGAACAGGCTCTCATACACTTTTTCCGCCCGCTCGAGCATGGCTGCAGCATCCGCTGTCCGCCCCATACGCTCATAGACCCAAGCCATGTTCTGGCAGGTCATGCCGTATTCGGCGTTTTCCCCGAAAAACCGCAGCGTATAGCGCATGGACTTGCGGTACAGCGCCAGCGCGCGGTCATAATCCCCCTCTGCGTACAGAAAGGCCGCCAGGCTGTTGAGTCCGGCCGCATAATGCACGTTCTCCTCATCCGCGCATTTTTCAAACGCCTGCAGAGCGCGCTGCAGGCACAGCATGGCCTGCTTCTTGTCCCCCACCGCGCTGTACAGCGTGGTCAGGTTATTGTAGGTCACCGCCACCTCCTGCGTGCGGCCGGGCATGTCCTCGATCAGCCCAAGCGCCTGCCTGAGGCAGCCGATCGCCTGCTCCTGCCGCCCGCTCTCCCGATAGGCCAGTGCCAGATTGTTGAGCACGCTGGCATAGGCGTAGCTGTCCGTCTGGCCGGCGCGGCGATAGACCTCCACCGCCTCATGGAACAGCTCGACCGCTTTGACCTGATCGCCCATCAGGCGGCAGGTGCCGGCCATGTTGTTCAGGATGGTGGCATACTGGCCGCAGTCCTGTCCCAGATCAGCCGCGGCCAGCGCGCGCGCCTTTTCAAACGCCGCGACCGACTGCGCATAGCGGCTGACCCCGCGGTAAAACGAGCCCAGCTCGTTATAGACTGCGATCAGCTCCTCCCGCCGCCGCAGCGGATCCTGCCGCGCCTCCGCTTCATACGCCAGCAGAAAGCGTTCGACCGCCGCCAGATCCCCCTGCAGATAGCGTTCATCCAGTTCGCCGTAAAAGCGTTCCAGCTGCTTGTGCATAACCGTCCCTCCGCCCCGGTATATGGATATACCATTTTTCTTTATTATAGGGAACGCTATTGCCCCGCATTTTGCCCTGCTTCATGTATGTTTTGCCCTATACAGGCTGTTCTCGGGTGCGCTGTTCGGGCGTGCCGGGACGGGTTTGATGCGCTTTTTTCCAAAACGCGAGATGCGGCAAAGAAAAGAGGAAGACAGGCACACCACCGCCCGCTGTCCCCCGTTATAATGAAGCCAAGATCATTGATTGTGCAAATGAAGGCTTCAATCACACAGAATTACATTTTACAGGAGGCAGCAAGCATGGATAATTTCACTTTTTACAGCCCGACTTACTTTGCATTCGGCAAGGGCACGGAGAATGACACCGGCGCTTACGTCAAGAAGTACGGCGGCACCAAGGTGCTCATCCATTACGGCGGCGGCTCTGCCAAGCGCTCCGGCCTGCTCGACCGCGTTGAGGCGTCCCTCAAGAAGGAAGGCATCGACTATGTTGAGCTGGGCGGCGTCAAGGCCAGCCCGCTGAGCGATCTGGTCTATGAGGGCATCGAGCTGGCCCGCAAGGAGAAAGTGGATTTCATCCTCGCGGTCGGCGGCGGCTCTGTCATGGACTCGGCCAAGGGCATTGCGCTCGGCGCCGTGTACGACGGCGACTTCTGGGATTTCTACTGCGGCAAGAAGGGCCCGGTCACCGAGGCGCTCCCGGTCGGCTGCGTGGTCACCATCGCGGCGTCCGGCTCCGAGGGCTCGACCGACTCGGTCGTTACGCTCGTCACCGAGGACGGCCATGAGTACAAGCGCTGCGCAGACGGCGATATCCTGCGTCCGCTCTTTGCCATCATGAACCCCGAGCTGATGATGACCCTGCCCCCCTATCAGACCGCCAGCGGCATCGCCGACATCATGGCGCACTGCATGGAGCGCTACTTCACCCACACCAAGGACGTGGAGCTGACCGACCGCCTGCTCGAGGCTGTCATGATCACCATGATCAAGGAAGGCCGCCGCGTCATGGCCAACCCGAACGACTACGAGGCGCGCGCCAACATCATGTGGGCTGCGATGATCGCCCAGAACAACTCCACCGGCGTCGGCCGTGCGCAGGACTGGGGCACCCACCACATGGACAACGAGATCGGCATCCTGTATGGCGCATCCCACGGCGCAGGCCTGGCGCTGCTCTTCCCCTACTGGATGGAGTACGCCATGAAGACCCAGGGCACCGAGCGCTTCGTCATGTACGCGAACCGCGTCTGGGGCTGCCAGATCGACTTTGAGCATCCCGAAGTGACCGGCATGGAGGGCATCAAGTGCTTCCAGCGCTTTATGAAGGACATCGGCATGCCCACCACCATCAGCGAGCTGGGCGGCAAGGAAGAGGACATCCCGAAGATGGTCGAGAACATGTTCCACGGCGCGCCCAACCACGGCAACTTCGTCAAGCTCACGCCTGAGATCGCAGCAGAGATCTATCGCATGGCTCTTTAATCCCACAGCAACCCTGTAAGGTTTTTCCCACTTCTCTCGATACCATGGCATGGTATACGCCGGGGCCTGCTGACACAAAGCGGAACGTGTCGGCAGGCCCCTGCCCATTTACAAAGCATTTCCTCGCAGGCCGGCGCCCGCCGCCGGCTGCGCGCTGATTTATAAGAAAGGAGCGTCGGCATGAGGTACTATACGGAAATTGACGCTGTTGAAGAATTGGAATCCGTCGATATGACGGATGGGATCATGCTCACAGGCGAGGACTGCCTGATGCGCACCGAAGATCAGCGTCTTCTGGTGCAGAGCCTGCTGCTCGACCCGCCGCAGAACGAGGACGACGAGCGCCTGCGCCTGCTCGAGCGCAGACAGTCCATCCTGTGGCTGGAAAAGATCGAAGGCTGCGCCTCCATGCAGCTCTGCATCCGTCTGCCCGACCGCCCGGTCGACGCTTTCCTGCCCCGCACAGCTGCGGAATGCCAGCGCCTTGCCGGTTACATGGATCAGCCGGCAGACAAGGTGCAGGCGCAGGTCTCCGCCGCGCGCAACATGAACCCGGATTTGAGCTGCCGCGGCTGCCGCATGATGATCAGCAACGAATATCTGTTCCGTGCGCTCATCCGCGTCATTCTGTCCGCTGTACAGCAGCGCGGCATCCGCAAGCTGTCCTTCCTGCTGCCGTTCGTCTCGGAGGGACGCGAGGTCTCCTACCTGAAGTCGATCATCACCGGCTATGCAGCGGCCTCCGGTCTGGACTGCACCATCGGCGTGGAGATCGCCACGCCGCGCGCCGCCTGCATCGCGGGCGAGCTGGCTGCACAGGCGGACGCGATGGTGTTCAACATCGAAGAGCTCGTGCAGCTGCTTTACGGCATGTCCCGCTATGACACCCGCAAGGTGATCTCCTGCTATCTGCACGAAAACGTGTTCCGCCACAACCCCTTTGTCGAGTTTGACGAGATCGGCATCGGCTCACTGCTGACCATTGCACTCAAACAGATCCGGCATGTGCGGCCGCAGATCCGCCTGAGCGCGATCGGCCACGCGGTGCTGAGCGAAAAAGGACGCCGCTTCTGTCAGGATGCGGGCATCGATATCCTGATCGCCCAGCAGCACCAGTTCCGCGCGGAGCACATCCAGTCCGGACATAACCACTGATACGCCCACCTGTCGATAAACGCTGTCCGAACAGCAGGAAAATGGACCGGCTTCATGCCGGTCCCTTTTCATTTGCGAAAAAATCGTCTCCGCTGCGGCACGACCGCGCAGCGTGTGTTCCGAAGCATGCACAGTCCGCACGCTTCCATAGCCGCAGCCTGTCCGCGGAACCGCGTCATCCGAATTGCAGGAACAGTCCGCGCACTGCCCCGTTTGAACCCGCCACACAGACGCGGTTGTCCGGCCGCTGTTTTCTGCCGCCGCAGATCAAACCGTTTCCGCACGCACTCCCCGACCATACGTTTCCATAAAAAACACCACCGGCAGCCCTGACGGGCTGCCGGTGGCAGTGAGAAGAAATGTGAGAGAATGAGGGTATCTGTCTTTGGAGGATGCGCTCCGGGTGGGGCGGGCGCGGCTCACATGCGCCGCCCCCGCCCGGGGCGCAAGTACAATGGGCTTACTGCTCCGCGAGGTTCTGGTAGCTTGCCAGACGCTCGTGGGCGTCGCGTTCGGCCTTGGCGTAAAGCGCGTCGGCCTTGTCCGGGAAGGACAGCTTGAGGGATGCATAGCGGTTCTGGCCCAGCAAGTACTGCTGGAAGTCGCCGGTCGGCTGCTTGGAGTCGAGGGTGAACGGGTTCTTGCCCTCCTCCTTCAGATCCGGGTTGTAGCGGTACAGGTGCCAGTAGCCGGCCTCTACCGCGTCCTTCTGCGCCTTCTGGCTCAGGCCCATGCCGCACTTCATGCCGTGCTCAATGCACGGGCAGTAGCAGATGATGATGGACGGGCCGTCGTATGCCTCCGCCTCGCGGATGGCCTTGAGCGTCTGCGCCGGGTCTGCGCCCATCGCGACCTGCGCCACATACACATAGCCGTAGCTCATCGCCATCAGGCCGAGGTCCTTCTTCTTGGTCTGCTTGCCGCCGGCGAAGAACTTCGCCACCGCGCCGGTCGCCGTCGCCTTGGACGCCTGGCCGCCCGTGTTGGAGTACACCTCGGTGTCCAGCACGAGGATGTTGATGTCACGCCCCGAGGCGAGCACATGGTCCAGACCGCCGTAGCCGATGTCATACGCCCAGCCGTCGCCGCCGAACGCCCAGACGCTCTTCTTGGTCAGGAACTCCTCGTTCTGGCGGATGAAGGCGGCTTCCTCGCTGTTGTCGTCCGCGATCGCTGCCAGCAGCGCGTCGGATACCTCACGGGATACCGCAGCGTCGTTGCCCTTTTCCAGATAGGCTTCGCAGGCTTCCTTTGCCACGCCGCGCTCTGCCAGCGTGTGCACCTTGTCGACCAGCTCATGCTTGACCGCCTCCTGGCCGAGCAGGTAGCCGAATGCGTACTCTGCGTTGTCCTCGAACAGGCTCATCGCCCATGCCGGGCCGTGGCCGTTCTTGTCCGTGCAGTACGGGGAGGACGGCGTCGAGCCGCCGTAGGCGGACGAGCAGCCGGATGCGTTGGCGACATACATGCGGTCGCCGAACAGCTGGGTCACCAGCTTGATGTACGGGGTCTCGCCGCAGCCCGCGCACGCGCCCGAGAACTCGAAGTACGGCTTTGCAAACTGGGAGCTCTTGACCGACTTGTCGCTGACCGCGTCCTTCTTGATCTCCACCTTGTTGACCGCGTAGTTCCAGTTGTTGCCCTCGGCCAGCTGGGTCGCGAGCGGCTTCATCACGAGCGCCTTCTCCTTGGCCGGACAGCAGTTGACGCAGCTGCCGCAGCCCGTGCAGTCATACGGGGAGACCTGCAGGCGGTATTCGTATTTTTCCAGACCCGCGCCGACGGCCTTTTTGGTCTCAAAGCCGGCGGGCGCCGCTTCCTTCTCCTCCTTGGTGACGAGGATCGGGCGGATGGCCGCATGCGGGCAGACGTAAGAGCACATGTTGCACTGCACGCACTTGGTCATATCCCATTCAGGCACTTCGACCGCTGCGCCGCGCTTCTCGTACTGCGAGGTGCCGGCCGGCCAGGTGCCGTCCTCCAGACCGTACTTGACCATGGTGGAGACGGGCAGCACATCGCCCTCCTGACGGTTCATGACCGAAACGACTTCCTGAATGAACGCAGGCGCGTTGTCTTCCTTGGGCGCGTCCTGCGCAGCCGCCCAGCTCTCCGGGATCTGGATCTCGACCAGCTCGTTCAGGCCGTGGTCGATGGATGCGTTGTTCATGTCAACGACCGCCTGGCCCTTTTTCTTGAAGTAGGACTTGTAGATCGCGTCCTTCATCTCGGTGACCGCCTGATCGATCGGGATGACGCCGGACAGCTTGAAGAACGAGGCCTGCAGGATGGTGTTGGTGCGGTTGCCGAGGCCGAGACCCCGCGCGATGTCGATCGCATTGATGGTGTAGAACCTGGCATGCTTGGCAGCCAGCGCGCGCTTCATGGAAGCAGGCAGGTTCTCCTCCAGGCCCTGCATATCCCACTGGCAGTTGAGCAGGAACACGCCGCCGTCCTTGAGGTTTTTGACCATGTCGTACTGGCGCACATAGGACGGGTTGTGGCAGGCCACAAAGTCCGCCGAGCTGATCAGGTACGGGGAGCGGATCGGGTTCTTGCCGAAGCGCAGGTGGGACTGGGTCAGGCCGCCCGACTTCTTGGAGTCGTAGACGAAATACGCCTGACAGTACAGATCGGTGGCGTGGCCGATGATCTTGATCGAGTTCTTGTTCGCGCCGACCGTGCCGTCCGAGCCCATGCCCCAGAACTCCGCGCTGGTCTGGCCCTCGGGGGAGGTGTCGATCTCGTGCGTCAGCGGCAGCGAGGTGAAGGTCACGTCGTCCACGATGCCGATGGTGAAGTTGTTCTTCGGGGTATCGGCGTCCAGATTGTCAAAGACCGACAGGATCTGGCCCGGGGTGGTGTCCTTGGAGGACAGGCCGTAGCGGCCGCCGACGATCTGCATCGGAATGCCCTTTTCCTTGTAGATCGAGCAGATATCCTGATAGAGCGGCTCGCCCATCGCGCCGGGCTCCTTGGTGCGGTCGAGGACCGCGATGCGCTTGCAGGTCTCCGGCACGGCGGCGAGGAAGTGCTCGGCCGAGAACGGGCGGTACAGGTGCACGTTGATCATGCCGACCTTTTTGCCCTGCGCGGTCAGGTAGTCGATGGTCTCCTTGGCGGTCTCCGCGACCGAGCCCATGACGATGATGATGTGCTCGGCATCCGAAGCGCCGTAGTAGTCATAGAGATGGTAATTGCGGCCGGTGAGCTTGTTGATCTCCTGCATGTAGTGCTCGACCGCAGCCGGGATGGCGGCTACCTTTTCGTTGCACGCCTCGCGGCACTGGAAGAAGATATCCGGGTTGACCGTGGTGCCGCGGGTGGAGGGGTGCTCCGGGTTGAGCGAGTGCTTGCGGAACGCCTTGAGCGCATCCATATCGACCAGCGGGCGCAGGTCCTCATAGTCGAGCGCCTCGATCTTCTGGATCTCGTGCGAGGTGCGGAAGCCGTCAAAGAAATGCAGCACCGGCATGCGGCAGTGGATGGCGGACAGGTGCGCGACCGCGCCCAGATCCATGACCTCCTGCGGCGAAGAGGACGCCAGCAGCGAGAAGCCGGTATTGCGCACGCTCATAACGTCCGAATGGTCGCCGAAGATGGACAGCGCATGTGCGGACAGGGTGCGCGCGGAGACGTGGAACACGCCCGGCAGCATCTCGCCTGCGATCTTATACATATTCGGGATCATGAGGAGCAGGCCCTGCGAGGCGGTGTAGGTGGTGGTCAGCGCGCCGGACTGCAGCGAGCCGTGCACCGTGCCGGCCGCGCCGCCCTCGGACTGCATCTCGACCACATGCACCGGCTGGCCGAACAGGTTCTTCTTCCCGTTCGCCGCCCACTCGTCCACGTATTCCGCCATCGGCGACGACGGCGTGATCGGGAAGATGCCGGCTACCTCGGTGAACGCATACGAGATGTACGCCGCCGCCTGGTTGCCGTCCATGATTGCTGTTTGTTTGCTCATACAGATTTCCCCCTTGTCCTTTCTTGGGTCATATTTGTATTGGTGTGCTTGACACGCGCAGGGTGGAACCGCTGCCTGCATGGTGTCCGGTCCGGCCGGAGCGGGACCGCGGCAAGACCGGACAGGCGCCCCGGCCGGCTGGCCGGCTGGCGGTTCCTTTTTCTTGCTGGTTTCATCATAACCGCGCGGCAAACGGCTTGCCTTGCGTGATTTCATGTATTCTTTGCATTTTTTCATGTGTGTCCAAAAGCGCTTTTCCGACTGCAAAACAGCATCTGAAAGTTTGCAAAGAATAAAGTCGCTGCGGCAAAGCATTCCCGCCGCGCCGTCCGTAGAATAATACCCGTAAGGCGGGGAGCCGAGCGGTTCCGCACACCGCACGGCCCGCCGCACAGATGGATGCAGGGCAAACAACATAGGCAGCCATCCGAACCCGTTATTATTGCCGGCCGGCGGCCGACGCAAAAATCAAAGGAGGAACCTATTATGGACATGAGTTATCTGAAAGACATGCCGATCGCGGTACTCGGCGGCGGCGCTGTCGGCAAGACGATGGCGGCGGACTGCGCGCTGGCAGGCAAGGAGGTCCGCATCTGGGACCAGCCGGAATTTGCAAAGCGCAACTTCCTCAACATCGAAAAGACCGGCATCACCCTGGCCGGCCACCAGTTCAGCTTCTTCGGCTATGAGCGCAAGGGCAAGGCGTTCGTCAGCATGGCGACCGACGACATGGCCAAGGCGGTCAAGGGCGCCGGCATCATCATCATCGCGACCGTAGCGCTCGCGCACGAGAAGATCTTCCGTGAGCTGATCCCGCTGCTCGAGGACGGTCAGGTCATCCACATCCTGCCCGACAACTGCGGCACCTTTATCTTCCGCAAGCTGATGCGCGAGATGGGCTGCACCAAGGACGTCGTAGTCGGCGCCTGGTACACCGCTCCGTACGGCATCCGCGTCGTACGCCGCGGCGGCGTTGTCACCAACGAGTGCAAGGTCGAGGACCGCATCACCACCATCCGCGGCTGCGCGCTGCCGATGAAGGACAACGACAAGTTCATGGCTTCCGCTTACTACATCCCCGCGTTCGGCGCGATCATCGACGCAGAGGGCGAGGTCACCATCTCCAAGAAGGGCGAGGAGTTCCACCACGGCTTTGTCGAGGGCAACACCGTACTCGACATCAACCTGTCCAACGTAAACCCGGTCATCCACGTTCCGGGCACCGTCCTGGCGGTTTCCACCATGCAGAACTTCGACACCGTTCTCGGCAAGAACAAGGAGGACTACTCCCTGTATGCGTTCGGCGCCTGCCCGGCGATCGCTGAGGTACAGGCCAAGTTCTGGGAGGAAGAGAAGGCGCTGGCCAAGGCGATGGAAGTCGGCCTGTGCACGGTCAACTACGAGGACTTCTTCTCCCGTACCACCATGTACGGCAAGGAGTACATGGGTCCGGACTTCGCTGTTCCGTACGAAGAGAACTACCAGAACTTCTGGGGCGACGGTCCGTTCGATCTCGAGAACCGCTACATCACTGAGGACGTGCCGGTCGGCTGCTATCTGATGAGCCAGCTGGGCAAGAAGTACAACGTCCCGACCCCGATCATCGACTCCATGATCCTGCTCGCTTCCACCATGCTGGGGCGCGATCTGGCGGGCGACTCCAAGTACACGCTGGATTACCTCGACATCGGTCATATGACCCACGAGCAGCTGCAGGCTTACCTGCGTGAGGGTGTTTACACCGCCAAGTAAGCGGCTGTCTCCCATCCTTTTCATCCCCACACCACCATTTCACCCATAAATATTTACCTCTCCTGATGTCTCACACTCTTATCACACAGTTTTCTGTCATAACATGCTTACATCCAACCTGCATCGGGTGCATCCGGTCCTTTGATTGACACGGTGATAGCAGCCGGAGGCACCGAAATATTCCTTTCCTGCACAGCGGGCAAAGCACATGCTTTGCCCGCTGCTGCTTTCTGTTCCGACACAGGCAAGCAGGGGGTGCAAAAAATCATGCAGAAGTTTTTTGCGGGCGGGTGCAGATTTTTTTGCACCTGTTCGCTATTTTTTGCACCCGCCGGGCAGCAATCCCCTTCCCTTGCCAGACATGCTGTAACCAACCAAAGCAAACAAAGCCAGAAATCCGGCAAAATCCGCTGTTTTTCGCACTTATCCGGCACAGATATGTAAATCTCCTTCTCTTTTGTAGGCGCATTTACCAAAACGAGGCGGCAGCATTTCCGCACCTTTCACAAATCTGCTGCGCGATACACACAAAACCCATCCGGTGTTCACAGGCATATTGCATAAATTTATTTCCCCTTGCGCAAAAAATCAGCTGCATTTTGAAAATTGGCACGCGAATTGCTTTGTATATGGGCAAAGGGCCAAAAGGCGTATGACAGCAAGCACACTGGATCGGAATTGATAAGGAGGATAAACAATGGCAAGAAATTATATGGACCGCATTGAGGCGCTGCGGCAGCAGTACCTGAGCACGCGGGTAGACATGGACGTGTACAACGCGAAGTATGTGACCGAGGGTTTTAAGGAAACCGAAGGCCAGCCGTGGATCATCCAGAAGGCCACGGGCTACGCCCGCACCTGCGAAAAGAAGCAGATCTACATTCAGGACAACGAGCTGCTGGTCGGCGGCGTGGGCTTCAAGCCCCGCTGCGGCATCCTCAACCCGGACAGCGCCGCAGGCGTCATCGAGAAGGAAGTCGACACCATTTCGGACCGTCCGTTTGACCCGTTCTACCTGAGCGAGGAGGGCAAGAAAATCTACCTCGAGGAGGTCAAGGACTACTGGAAGAACAAGTGCGTGCTCGACCGCTGGAACCTGATGCTGCCGGACGATGTACGACGCCTGCGCGCAAACGGCGCGGTGTTTATCGACCGCAAGGCCGTGCGCGGCTACGGCGAGACCACGGTAGACTGGCGCAAGCTGCTGCGGGTCGGTCTGGGCGGCATCAAGAAGGAAGCGGAGGAAAAGCTCGCGCAGCTGGACGACGCCGTGCCGGGAGATCTGGAGAAGATGTTCTTCTACAAGGCCGAGATCATGGCGGCGGACGCGGTCATCCATCTGGCAAACCGCCACGCCGATCTGGCCGAGCAGATGGCAGCGGAGTGCACAGACGAGACGCGCAAGGCCGAGCTGCTCAAGATCGCAGAGGTCTGCCGTCATGTGCCCGAGCATCCGGCGCGCAATTTCTGGGAGGCGTGCCAGTCCATCCTGTCCTATGAATATGCGTGCTTCATGGAGCAGAACGCATCTTCCTACAACCTCGGCCGTCTGGACCAGTACCTGTACCCCTACTACAAGGCGGACAAGGAAGCGGGCATCCTGACGGACGACGACGCGCAGGAGCTGCTGGACTGCCTGTGGATCAAGATCGCAGAGATGAGCCTGTTTCAGGACGAGGTCACCGCGCAGTATGCGGCCGGCTACTGCATCACCGTGCAGACCAGCTGCGGCGGCATTAACGAATACGGCAACGACGCGACAAACGAGCTGTCCTACATGATGATCCAGGCGACCGAGGACGTCAAGTTCAAGGAGCCCAACCTGTCGGTCACTTACAGCATCTCCAAGAATCCGGACGCGCTGCTGCACAAGGCGGTCGAGTCGATCGGCATGGGCCTGACCATGCCGGCAGTCTACTCCAACGACGTGGGCATCCGCATGATGCTCAACAAGGGCGTGCCGCTCTCCGAGGCATGGGACTGGAACCCCTGCGGCTGCGTGGAAACCAACCTGTCCGGCAAACTCAAGGAATACACCGACATCGCGGATATCAACATGGGCGCGATGGTCGAGTTCGCGCTCAACGACGGCAAGAGCCGCATCACCGGCGAGCAGGTATCCGTCCACACCGGCGACCCGCGCGAGTTCAAGACCTTTGAGGACTTCTTCAGCGCTGTCAAAAAGCACATCGACTTTGCGGTCGACTGCATCACCTCGGCGGACCAGCTGCTGGACTACCTGTCCATGAACTACCGCACGGTTCCGGTGCTGTCGCTGGGCTTCCCGCACTGCATGGAGGTCGGCAAGGATTACAGCCAGCCGGGCGCTGCTAAATATTCGGTCGGCGGCGGCGTGATCACGGTCGGCCAGGCGGACATCGTCAACTCGGTCGCTGCGGTCAAGTATCTGGTATACGACGAGAAAAAATGCACGATGGATCAGCTGGTCAAGGCGCTGGATGCGGACTTCAAGGGCTACGAGGATATTCAGGCGATGTGTCTGGCCGCGCCCAAGTACGGCAACGACGACGAGCGCGCAGACTTCTGCGTCGGCGAGATCTTCACACATGTGATCGACCAGTTCGAGAAATACGACACCAAGTTCGGCAAAATGACCTGCGGCATGCTGCCGGTATCGGGCAACACCCCGATCGGCCAGTGGGTCGGCGCGCTGCCGTCCGGCCGCAACGCCAAGACCCCGCTGACCGACGGCATCGGCGCAACGGGCGGCACGGACGTCAACGGCCCGACCGCACTGCTCAAGTCGGTCAGCCACATCCCGCACGCGCGCTTCACGCAGGGCACCCAGCTGAACATGAAGTTCGAGCCGGAGATGCTCAAGGGCGAGGACGGCATCGCGCACGGCATGAACATGCTCAAAACCATGTGCCTGCTGGACGTTTACCATGCGCAGATCAACTGCGTGGACCGTGCGACGCTGATCGACGCGCAGCAGCACCCCGACCAGCACCGCGACCTGCTGATCCGCGTGGCGGGCTACACCGCCTTCTTCGTTGAACTCGGCAAGGAGACGCAGGACGAGATCATCGGCCGCACCGAGATCAATGCCTGGGCCGGCTGCGGCTGCGCCGGCTGACCAACCACATAGGATAGGGGGACGAGGCGGTGCAGCAGATAGCGGCGCAGGTCGTCGGGTTCATTGCGATGGCGCTTTGCATCGGATGCTTCCAGTGCAAAAGCAAAAATACACTGCTGGCGATGCAGCTGGCCGGCAATGCGGTATTCATCCTGCATTACATGATGCTGGGCGCTTTCAGCGGCTGCGCCAGCCTGATCCTGCTGGTGCTCAGCAATCTGATGCTGCTGTTCCGTCTGCAGGGCAGGAGCTGGGCGCGCGGCTGGGGCTGGCGGTGGATCTTTTCCGGATTGACGGTGCTGGTCGGCCTCGCCACATGGGAAAACCTGTTCAGCCTGCTGCCCTGCGCCGCCTCGGTCGCCTTTATCCTGACGAATTGGACGTGCAAAGAAAAAATCATGCGGCTGGGCAAGGTGCTGCTCGTCGGTCCGGGATGGATCACTTATAACCTCTATGTACAGTCCTGGTCCGGCATGATCAGCGAGGGCATCGGCATGTGTTCCGCGCTGGTGGCGCTGTACCGGTACCGCAAACAACAGACGGCCGCTTCGAAGGAAGGCACGCACGATGGAACATAACGCATATCCCTCGGTCGGCTTTGTCGGCACAGGCGCGATCACCGCAGCTGTGGTGACCGGCTTCTGCCGGCGGGCGGCGGATCTCCCCTTCCCCATCGTGCTCTCCCCCCGCAGTCAGTCAACTGCCGCCGCACTGCAGCA
>CALWJG010000004.1 GCA_944380945.1 uncultured Agathobaculum sp.
AGTATCCGCTGTTTCACCGATTGCCGGCGCCATGCCGGTTTGCATGCTGCCGGCCGGCGCCGGAACCCGCGCCGCGGCCGCTGTGATGCCCCTGCGTTTCCGTTCCGGTCTGTGTATCTGCGCTGCCGCCCGATGCAGCGGCGAGCCAGTCGCGGATCTCGCGCATGGACATATCGCGCACCTCATCGGCCGTGACGCTCGGGTCGACCTCCTGCAATGCGCGCAGCGCCCGGTATTTGCCGCACGAAAGCCCCAGCGCATGCGCTTCCTCCGCCTCCTCTGTATGAGCGGCATAGCAGTAGGTATTCGCCGTTTGCGCAGTGCAGGATTCGACTGCCGCCAGCATGCGCTCGGACTGCGCATCTCCCGTCCCGATCACGCCGATCTCCATGACCGCGTCTTCGGCGAGCAGCGTCTCCACCGTCTCACAGTGCAGGATCTGCTCGACCGCCTCGGTGCAGTCCATATATTTGACCTCGAGGGCAGCTGCCAACGCCTGTCCGTCGCTGTTGCGTCCGTCGACCGAGATCACCTTGTCAAACCGGTTGACGCCCAGCTCCAGCGATGGGTTGATGTCAATGCTGATCGCTGCCGTTGGGGTGAAATACAGCCAGTGCCCGCCGAGCAGGAGCAGCGCGAAGCAGGCCAGCGCAGGAACAGCCCTGACCAAGCGGCGCGGCCTGACGCGGGTATAACCGGCCGTCTTGCGCGCCAGAAAATCTTTTGTATGCGCCTTCAGCGGCTCCTCCGCCTGTATCTGGTCAAAAGCATCCCGGATGCGGTCACGCATCGCCGTCACCCCCTAACTTTTCCCGCAGCAGCTGTTTGGAACGATTGAGCCGCGTGTAGACTGTGTTCACGTTTTTCCCCAGCATGCGGCTGATCTCCGGCGCGGTGTATCCCTCATAATAATGCAGGTACACAACGTCCTTGTACTTTGGCGGAAGCGACAGCACGGCCTCCAGCACCTCCCGATGGTCGGGCGGCGTCTCCGCCGGCAGCTGGACGACCTCATCCAGTGAAACAGTCCGGCTGCGGAAAAAGCTCTTGAGCAGGTCCTTGCAGGCATTGATGGTCACGCGGATGAACCACGCCTTCTCATGCGCTTCGCTTTCAAACGGCATGGAGCGAAGGACATACTTCAGAAACACGTTCTGAAATATGTCCTCGGTATCCGCCGCATTCTTCAGATGCAGCATACAGAGCCGGCGAACCATATCCGCATATCGCTCGACCGCTCTGTTCACCTCCTGTTCGCTCCGCATGGTCCTGTCTCCTGTTCTGCTGCCGTGTTACCAGCGGCAGCCGTTCCCGCGGCCTGCACGCCAGCCGCTGTGCAGCCGGCCGCAGCTCCCATCGCCGTTTGCATCCGCGCAGCGGCAGTTCTGCCCCGCATAGTCGCACACGCCGTCGTCGTTTGCGTCCACATAGCGGCAATACTGTCCAGCATTGTCACAGATGCCGTCGCCATTTGCGTCCACATACCGCAGCCCGCGGCCCGGGCCCGCGGCAAACGCGCTTGTCGTTCCTACAGCCAGCACCATTGCTGCTGCCAAAATACCGATCCGTAGCTTTTTCATCGGGATCACTCCTCGTCCTCGGATAGCCGTTTCCGGCTTCACTTTTCATACGATCCAGCAGCTGCAATCCATTCATTTTTTCAAAAAATTTTTCTGTGTTTATTGTAGCACCCACAGTTCGGCCCGGCAATCGGTCATTCCGTTTCACAAAACAAAAGTGCAGCCGCCGGATTTTCCGGCGGCTGCATACTGCGCTCACTTTGTCTCTGTCTCTGATGATTTTATAATGACCGTGATGACCGTTCCCGCGCCATCGGTAACGGTGTGGCAGATATCCGCCTCGCTGATCGTGCGCGCGCGAAGCGAATCCAGCGAAAGCCTTGTCAATACACCGTCCTCCGCCTGCGCATATACCTGCACCGACGGCGAGACCGGCGCGCTGCCCAGGAAACCGCTGTCCACAGTCCAATCCCCCTGCACCTTGCCGTCCAGCGCGCTGCGGGTCAGGAAAATTGCGCCATTGTACGACTGGCCGACCGAGACGATGCTGCCCACCAGTCCGCTCAGGTCGTCTGCCTGTACCGGAATATCCGCCAGTGTCAGGCCATTGAACAGACCGACCGTCACCGCGCCATCCTGTGTACTGGTCACAACGCCCCGCATATCCGCTTCCACTTCGCCTTTGGGGTAAACTGCAGCCACTTCGCCGGCTGCATTGAACAGCAGCGTCACATAATCCTTCTGCTTGATCTCCGCAAAGCTGCGCGCCGCGTATTCGGATACCGCATAGCGCACGCCGCATACGGTCACCGCGGTCGGGCTGTCCGCCTCCCCTTCGCAGGCCGTATACACTCCGCTCACGCGGGCTTCCGACACCTGCGCCTGCATCCGCGAGGCGTCCACAGTGATCACATCAAACGGCTGAAGCGCCTCGCTCGAGATCGTCACGCCGTTTTTCACGATCGTGTATTCCTCCGGGAATACAATGCTCGTGTCTTCATATACAAAAGAGGTCTCGGTCGAAGCCGCCGTCCCGTCGATCACCGCCAGCAGCAGATACCCGCCGTTATCCGCCGGATAAACGGTCAGCGTATCGCCCATGCGGAGCAACTGCCACATATCACCATAAGGCGCGGCATAGCCTTTTCGACCGATGTAAAGCGGCACGTCCGATGCGGTCTTCAGCAGCCCTGCAGCCGTCAGCACGCCCTCCTCCGACGCACCGATGACAAACAGCGTTTCGGCTTCTTCCCCGCTGGGGAGCAGTCCGAGCACCTGCTCGCCGTCCAGCATCAGGATGCCGCGGGCGCCGATCAGGCTGCGGTCCAATGTAGTGGCTGTCTCACGGGTCACCACAGCGCCGTATTCGTAAAAAAGTGCCTCATTGGCCGCAAGCGATGCATTGGTTTCGCTGGTGGCCAGCAGGATGCAGTCGCTGGACGAATCCGAAGTCAGCCGTCCGATCAGCTGCTCGCCATCGCCCTTTCTTGGCGTAGACAGGGCGCTCAGCAGCAGCGACGCCGCATCCGCCCGCGTGACCGCCGCCTTCGCATCCGGAATGGAAACGCCCTCTGTTATCCCGAGCTCCTGCGCCTTTTTCATATAGTCCGCCGGCCAGAACAAACCGACATCCGCATCCGTATACCCCAGCATACGCAGCAGCATCGTGCACAGCTCGCCATAGTTGAGCGCCTTGTTCGGGCCGAACGTGCCGTCCGCATAGCCGCGGATGAGTCCGCAGGCCCGCAGCTCCGGATGCCGCATCGCCGCGTTGATATAATTTGCCGCCCAATGCGTCCGGCTGACATCCGAAAAGATCGAATAATTCGCATATTCGCTGACATCCGTCACACCCATCGCCGTGACAGCGATCTTGCAGAACTGTGCGCGCGTCAGCTGTCCGTCCGGATCGAACCGTCCGTCTCCCATGCCCTGCATGATGCCCAGCGCGTCAAGGATGGACGCCTTGGCCGCCAGCGCGCTGTCCGAAATATCGGAGAACGCGGCCGAGGCAGACGTCAGCACACAGGCCAGCGCAAGGCACAGGCAGGTCAATTTCTTTTTCATGGTCGGCAAACACTCCTTATCCTAATACGCATTGCCGGCATATGCTTTTCTCTCATCCGACCGCTTCGCCCCAAATGTCGTCGTCCCAGTCATCCTCTGAGAACAGCGCATCGTCAAACATCGAATCCTCATCCTCGAACGAGTCATAAAACTCGTCGTCCTCAAACGTGTCGTCAAACTCATCGAACTCGTCGAACGAATCGAACTCATCGGACTCGTCCAGCCATTCCTCCTCATCGGACGGCATTTCTTCCTCCTCTGAGAGATCGGCGTCCTCTTCGTCGGCTGCCTCGTCCTCCTGCGGCTCTTCCTCCTCCGCAGGCATGGCAAGATACACGATCGTCCCCTCGTCGATGCCCCACAGGATCTCGGTATTGGTCCCATCGGAAATACCGGTCTCAACCGGCACCAGATGGTACTTCTGCGGCACATTTTCCATGCCCTCCGGCGGGATCAGCGTCTGGTCAAAGGGGATCTCCTCGCCGTCCTCATCCTCAAGCGGGAGCGCGAACACCGCCGGACCCTCCTCGGTCTCGACAATGGCGCGCGTGGGCACCATCAGGCAGTCCTCGGACGACTCGGTCGTGATATGGTAGTCCACCACCATGCCGCTCTGGACCGCCCAGCCCCCGAGGGAGTCGATACCGATCGTCACACGAAAGGTGGGCACACCATCCTGCATCACATCCGGCGTCGGCTCGAGCGCGACCGTTTCGACCTCGCCGGTCAGCTCAAGCTCGGAGCCGTCGCCCGCATGCATCGTACCCTGCATCAGCTGGCCGGGCTCGATCGTGCCGATATCTGTCGAAGGGATATCGGCATTTACGATAATATCGTTCAGATCCGCGACTACGATCAGCGGCTCCAGTCCGGTGATCGTCTGGTCGGGCTCCGCATTGAGTGCGACCACAACACCGTCGATCGTCGACTGGATCGACGCATCCTGGATCAGCGCCGTCAGTTCAGCGATGCGGCTCTGCTTTTCCGCCACCTCGCTCTGCGCGGCGGCAACGCTGCTGCGCGCTGCCGCAACCGCATTCTGCGCATTGCTGATCTCATCCTGGATCTCATCGCTCGACAGGCGGATGATGGTCGCGCCGCTGGAATAGCTCTGGTAATCGATGCCGTTCATCGATTCGATCTGTCCGCTGACCGGCGCGGTCACCGCCTCCTCGCGGTTGTATGCCAGTGTGCCTGCGTCCGCCGGGTAGACCGTGCCTGCACTGCCGGCCGAAACCGCCGCCGTGGCAGACATGCCCTTTGTGAGCGTGCCGGACGAATTATCCACCGAGATCACCACGCGGAATACCGGCAAACCGTCCGCCGAGACGCGCTCGGTCGTATCGACCGAGGACACCGTGCCCGACACCTCGCTCATTGCGGAGGGGATGGACACCGTGGCGCTCTGGCCCGACTGGATGGAGCCGCTGTATGTAGTGCTGAACTCCAGCGTCAGCTTCATCATGCTGTCATCGATCATATATCCGACGATCTCGCCCTGCCCCAGCTGCTGGCCGACGTGCAGGCTGCCGCCCTCCGCCGGGATCATCTTGCCGGAAAACGGCGCTGTGATATTCTGCCGGTTCAGGCGCGCCTGCGCAGTAGACAGCGTGCTCTGGGCGCTGGTCAGCGTGCTCTGCGCCGCAGACTCTGCGCTCTGCGCACTGGAAAGCTCGCTCTGTGCATCCGCCAGCTCTTCGCGCGTTTCGGTCGGGTCGATGAGGATCAAGTCGTCCCCCGCCTGCACCTCGTCACCGGGCTCGACCAGCACATCGGTCACCGTGCCGCGGACATCCAGCCCGAGCTCCTCGCGCACACGCGCCGCCGTCACGCCGCTGCCCTCAAAAAAGGTCTCGATCGTGCCGTAACAAGCGACAGAGGTATTCGCCTGCTCCGCGCGCACAGCCGCCTGATAAGCCAGCACGCCGGCCGTAATGCCCGCCGCCAGCACCACGGCGCCCGCGCCCGCGCCGATCGCAATCCGCGCCTTGCGGCTGAGCTTTTTCTTTTCCTTGGGCTGCTTTTCCTCTGGCGCTTTCTGCGGATCAGTTTTTTCTTCTTTGGCCGCCTTCTTTTTCGCAAACAGGCCTTTGCCCGAGCGGGCAACATGCGCACCGCCCTTTTTCACCGGCGGCTGGCCCTGCGGCTCGGCCTGCTGGATCTGCTGTCCCTCTTGTTGTTCAAGCATGGTTGATTTCCTTCCTTTTCCCGGACAGCCGCCTCGCGAAAGGCTGCCCGCTGCTTCCATTTATATGCGTTATGCCCGAGCGGCGCTCAGGCCATCATATCCTCAAAAAACCGCCGCACCCTGTCCGGCATGTCATCCAGCGGTCCGTCGTTGATGAACACGCCGTCATACGCATAGTCCGCCACGCCGTCGTCCGACCGGTTGCCCAGCGGGCCGCGCGCCTGCTCGAGCGCCGGGCGGCGCACCAGTATCGTCTTGCAGCAGTCCCCCACTGCAGCGCGAAACCGCGCGATCGCCTCCGGCTCGCGGATGTGGACGAACAGCACCTGCTCGTCCCCCTGCCGGAACTGCTCGTACTGCTCCATACAGTAGCGGAAGGGCAGATCGTTGAACGCCGTGCAGCTCTCCTTGAGTTCGGAGAGAAAGCGGCGTGCGGCCGGGGTCTTTTCCCCGTCCCATCCGGCGGCACGCGCCACGGACAGGATCGGCGTGATGGAGGAGATATTGCGCACCCGCCAAAAGCGGCCTGCGCATTCGCATACGGTATCTTTTCCCACACCGCCGCTGCCGTTGATCACAAAAACATGCTGATCCATCCGCACACCTCCAAACGCTCTCTAACCAGTGTATTTTAACACAATATATAGGGCTTTGCAAGCGAACATATCGCCAATATATGTCATTTATCCGGCTGTTTTTTCTCCAAAATGCAGAGGGACGGCTCCCGCAGAGGGAGACCGTCCCATTTCCGGCAGATGCAGCCGGTACCGCATCACAGAATGATGCAGATCAGGCCGCCTGCGCTCTCGTTGATGATCCGCTCAAGCGTTTCGCGCAGCTTGCCGCGCGCATCATCCGGCATTCGGCTGAGCTTGTGCGACAGCTCCTCGCGCACCAGCTCGTTGAGCGATTTGCCGAATATATTGGTGTCCCAGATCTTTTCCGGCTGCTCCTCAAACTCGCTGAGCAGGTAGTGCACCAGCTCTTCAGACTGCTTCTCCGTGCCCACGATCGGGCTGACCTCCGCCTTGATGTTGGCGCGCATGAGGTGGATGGACGGCGCCGAGGCGCGCAGACGCACGCCGTACCGCCCGCCCTGCCGCACGATCTCGGGCGCTTCAAGCGTCAGCTCATCGACCGACGGCATCACGATGCCGTATCCGGTCTGGGTCACCTGATCGAGCGCGCCGCGCAGGCGCTCGTACTGCCGCTTGACCGATGCAAAATCCTCCAGCACGGCGATCAGGTCGGCGGCATCCTCCACCTGCACGCCGGTCTGCTCGCCCACGATCCCGTAAAACACCTGCTCCGGTATCTCGACCCGCAGCCGCGCCCTGCCGCTGCCGAGCTCCAGGCGGTCGATCGCGGCGCGGGCGATGTGCTCGTTTTCCGCCAGCGCATGGCACAGACCAGGCAGATCGCGCATTTTGCCGCAGCCAGCCGCCGCGGTGCGGATGCACTGATAGATGCCGGCCTGCACCGGATGGCGCGCGGGCAGGGCCCCGATGTACCGCGGCAGGATAAAGCCGATCTCGCCGACCGGGAACTCATACAGCACCTGCTGCAGGATCGCGGCGATCCCGTCCTCGGTGAGCGTCAGGCAGTTGACTGCGATCGGCTCCACGCCGTACTGCGCGCGCAGCGCGCCGCACACCGCCTGCGCCTCCTCACCATCCGGTTCAGCCGAATTGACCAGCACAACAAACGGCTTGCCCAGCGCCGTCAGCTCCTCGATGACCCGCTTTTCCGCAGGCGCGTAGTTTTCGCGCGGGATGTCGGAAAAGCTGCCGTCAGTCGTGACGACCAGCCCGATCGTCGAATGCTCGCCGATGACCTTGTGCGTGCCGGTCTCCGCCGCTTCGGCCAGTGTCATCGGCTCCTCCCGCCAGGGCGTTGTGACCATGCGGGGCGCATCGTCCTCCATGCTGCCCAGCGCGCCCTCCACCAGATAGCCCACGCAGTCCACCAGCCGGATGCGGCAGCTTCCGCCGCCCGGCAGCGCGATCTCCGCCGCCTCCTCGGGCACGAATTTGGGCTCCGCGGTCATGATCGTGCGGCCGCCGCCCGATTGCGGCAGCTCGTCGCGCGCACGCTCGCGCTTATACATATTTTCCATGCCGGGCAGCACCATGGTCTCCATAAACCGCTTGATGAACGTGGATTTGCCCGTGCGCACCGGCCCAACTACGCCGATATAGATATCGCCGCCCGTCCGCGCGCTGATCTGGCTGTAAATCTGTTCCTGCATCATATCCCCCTTGCCTTTCAAGCCCGGAGCGGGATCAGCAGCATGGTCCCGCTGACGCTTTCCGTCTCATCCGGCAGCGCGTTCGCCTGCCGGATGGCCGCAACAGTCGTGCCGCAGCGCTTCGCCATCTCCCACAGCGGCTCCTCCGCGCCGACATAGCGCAGCAGCAGGGTCACGCCGCCGCGGTCCTGCGGCTCCCCCTCCGCCGCAGCTGACAGGATGTGCCGGAAGGCATACCGCGTCTCCGGCGCTGCCATGCCGGCAGCGGTCACGGTCGCGAGCAGGCCGCTCTCTCCGGCCGGCGCCGCGCGGACGGCAAGCGCCAGACGGCACGCCTCGCCCTCCGCCGCGCAGGGCATGGAGAGCGGCAGCATGCGCTGCACGGCGCACAGCCGCTGGTCATCGTCCAGATACAGCACCTGCACCGCTGCGGTCAGCTGCAGCGCGTCCGCCTCCCCGCGCCTTGCGCCGCAGCACACGCCGTCCGCCCAGACGACATGCGACACATGCTGCGCGGTCGGCAGGTTTTCCGACGCTTCCGCGCCAAATGGCGCAAGTGGTGGCAGGCTGTGCAGCACGGTATCCTCCTGCTGCAGCTGCAGCGTGCGCCCCGGCACATACAGGTCGTCGATCCGCCGCAGGGCGCGCGGGCGGCGCAGGGTGAGCACCGCGCCGGCGGATACCGTATAGGACAGCAGGCCGCCCTCCTCCAGCCGGCAGTCGACCTCCCGCACAGCCAGCTGCGCGTCGACCGCATCGCCGTCCTCGGCGTCCGGCAGGTCCCAGATCTGGGTGAAGGGCGTCTGCGAGGACAGCACCCGGACCGCGCCGTCCTCCTGCAGCGCCAGACAACGGATGTCCGCCTCACCCTTGACGACCGCCTTGCCGTGCATGGCGCGGCACTCGGTCGCGCGCAGGCTGCAGCCGGCATGCAGCAGCGCTGCCCCGTCCTCCTGCTCGATGGTGACGTCGTCCAGCACGGTCAGCGGATAGGCGCACGCCTGCTCGATCAGAGTTACCGTCTGCAATTCGCTGCGCAGCTCAAGCTCGGGCAGGGATACGCCCTCGGTCACCTCACACTCGGTTTTTCCATAGCAGGTGAGGTCCATGCACAGCTGCACGCGCACGTTCAGCTTGCGGCTGTTGACCGCGGTCGCTTCCACGGACGCGACCCGGCAGCACACCGCGCACACGGCCTCTGCATCCAGCCCGTCGCACTCCTCGATATGCGCAAAGCTGACCGGCACCTGCAGGCGGCGCAGTCCGCCGCCCTGCTCCGGCTCGTACAGCACGGTCGTCTGCACCACGCCCGACACCAGCAGGCGCCCGCTCTGCGGAGTCTGGTCCCGCACCGCCGCCGAGCCGAACGCGCAGACCACACGTCCCACATCGGGCAGGCTGTCCGGCACGATCGTATCCGCCGACTCCGTGCAGGTCGAGATACGCGCGAGACGCCTGTCATAACAGCAGATGCTTGTTTGATTCAGTTCCATTTGACGCTGCCTCCTTTACTTCACTGCGGCTCCGCTATAACGATATGCCTGCCTGCCGCGCAATATGAAAGCAAAAGCCCGATCCGGATGGATCGGGCTTTTGCCGTGTCAGTAACACGGATATGTGAAGGAAGGGCGGGATAATCAAAAGGATCAGATCCAGATGTCTGCCGTGCCCTGCAGCAGGCCGATCAGCAGGCAGGCGATGACCAGCATGAGCAGCGCCCATTTGAGCACCGCGCTGAGCACCTTGCTGTCCTGACCGGTCAGGCCGACTGCCGCGACCGCGGTCGCGATGCACTGCGGGGAAAGGATCTTGCCGATACCGGCGCCAACCGAGTTGGCTGCCGCCAGCCAATAGGGCGATGCGCCGATCGCGTCGGCAGCTTCGGTCTGCAGACGGCCGAGCAGCACTTCGGTGTTGGTGCCGCTGCCGGTGACGAATGCGCCGAGCGCCGCGATGATGGGCGAAACAAACGAATAGAACTGGCCAGTGAGCGTGACAAACAGGTTCGCCATATCCGAGATCATGCCCGAATAGGTCATGATCTTGGCGACCGCCAGCACGGACATGATCGTGATGATGGTCTTGACCATCTGCTTGACTGTGGCAAGCAGCGTATCCCACATCAGCTTGCCGCCGGCTTTCTGCACGATGCCGCCGATGATGGCCGCAATGAAGATCAGGATGCCCGGCGTGTTGACCCAGCTGAACGACACCGTGCCCGCGTTCGCCGAGGTGCTGATTTTCACAGTGGACGCAAACGCCGACAGGAAGCTGTTGACCGGCGGGACCAGCTTGGAGGTCAGTAGCAGCAGCACGAAGATCAGGATGAACGGCAGGAACGCGATGAACGGTTTCATGCTTTCTCCGGACGGCGCAGCAGCATCCGCCTTGGACGCATCGTCCGCCGTCATGCGGTACTCCTCCGGAACGGGCTTGCCGCTGCGCGCCCGCGCCATCAGCAGCGTGCACAGCAGCGAGATCACGCTGCCCACGATGACCGGCAGCTCCGCGCCGAGGAAGCGGGAAACCACCAGCTCAGGAAGCACGAAGGACAGGCCGGCGACCAGCGTGATGCCCACGGTGCCCTTGAGCGCCTTGAGCCCGCCGCCGCCCGCAATGACCATCAGGAACGGGACGAGGATCATGAACGGCAGCATCTGTACCACGGTCATAAACGACAGCGGGACCGCCTCCAGACCGGTGACGCTGGTCAGCGTGACCGTCGGGATGCCGACCGATCCAAACGCCGTCGGGAAGGCGTTTGCAAGGCAGCATACCATACAGGCGGTGACCGGGTTCATGCCCATGCCGTACAGCATGCCGGCCGGAATGGCGACCGCGGTGCCGAAGCCCGCCATGCCCTCCAGAAAGCCGCCGAAGCACCAGCCGATCAGCAGGATAATGACGCGCTTGTCGTTGGACACGCTGGACAGCAGGCGCTTGATGACGTCCATCGCGCCGGTGCGCAGCGAGAGGTTGTAGGTAAAAATCGCGGCAATGATGACCAGGATGATCGGCCACAGCGCGGATGCAAAGCCCTCCAGCGCAGAGGTCGCGCAGTCGATCACCGGCATCTTCCACAGGGTGAGCGCCAAAACCGCGGCTATGACCAGCGCAACGACACAGGCCTTGTGGCCCGGGATCTTGAGAACAGCCAGTGCGATGATCAGCCAGAGAATCGGCAGCAGGGTTATAGCGGACTGTAACATGCGAATCGGTACCTCCCTCAATTTTGCGAAAGCCCCTCTGTTTTGTATGTGCCATTGGTTCTACCATGATGGTCAACATATGGGCATATTGCTGTCCCATTATGGTAAAGTCCGTGCAGCAGTGATGGGAATGACGCGATATTTGCAAAGCAGCGGGAGATCGCTTTTATTGACTTAATTATAGGTTTGCTTGTCACAAATGTCTATAAAAAAATGACGTTTAATTGATATTTTATCACATTGCATAAAAAAGAAAATAATTTTTGTGCGAGTGGTAGAAATTGAAATTAGGGGATTGTATTTTGGTGAAATTGTGATACAGTGTTTATGTTAAATAAAAATGGTTCGACCAAAAATCCCGCAAGCGTTTTTGACCGGACAGATGACAGGACAACTCACGGGAGGAGTGTTGAAATGGCAATCACAATCCCCTTTGGCAAGTCAGGCATGGAGCTGCACGCCGACCTGACCGGCGCAGAAGTACTGGAATCCCACATCGGCGAGCTGACCGCCGCGGACACGGAGGACGGCCTTGTGCAGGCTGCCATGCGCGCGCCGATCGGCACGCCGCAGCTGCGTGAGCTGGCGGCAGGCAAAAAGACCTGCACGCTGATCATCAGCGACCACACCCGTCCTGTGCCGAGCCGGCACATCGTCCCGTTCATGCTCGAGGAGCTGCGGGCCGGCAATCCGGATATCGACATCACCCTGCTGGTCGCGACCGGCTTCCACCGCGGCACCACCAAGGACGAGCTTGTCGGCAAGCTCGGACAGGAGATCGTGGATCGCGAGAAAATCATCATCCATGACAGCCGCGACGCCGCTTCCAATGTCAAGATCGGCGTGCTGCCCTCGGGCGCGGACTGCGTGATCGACAAGGCGGCCGCGGAGACCGACCTGCTCGTGGCGGAGGGCTTCATCGAGCCCCACTTCTTCGCGGGCTTTTCGGGCGGGCGCAAGAGCGTGCTCCCCGGCGTGTGCGATCAGGTCACTGTGCTGGGCAACCACTGCTCCAAGTTCATCGATTCCCCCTATGCGCGCACCGGTGTGCTGGACGGCAATCCGCTGCATACCGATATGCTGGCGGCCGCGAAGATGGCGCGGCTCGCCTATATTGTCAACGTCATCATCGACGAGGACAAAAAAGTCGTCGCTGCTTTCGCCGGCGACCCGGTGGAGGCGCACCGCAAGGGCTGTGACTTCCTGCTGGGCTACTGTCAGGTTAAGCCGGCGCAGCGCGGCGATATCGTCATTTCGAGCAACGGCGGCTATCCGCTCGACCAGAACATCTACCAGAGCGTCAAGGGCCTGACGGCGGCCGAAGCCGCGGCAGCCGAGGGCGCGGTGCTGATCATGGTCAGCTCGTGCAGCGACGGCCACGGCGGCGAGAGCTTCTACCACGCCCTGCGCGACTGCGCATCCCCGCAGGCGCTGACCGAGGAGATCCTCGCCACGCCGCAGGACCAGACCAAGCCCGACCAGTGGGAATATCAGATCCTGGCGCGCGTGCTGTGCAAGCACCGCGTGATCTATGTCACCTACCCCGAGCAGCGCGCCGTCATCGAGGATATGAAGATGGAATGGGCGCCTGACGTCGATACCGCGCTGGAAAAGGCGCGCGCGGCCAAGGGCGCGGACGCGCATCTGGTCGTCATCCCGAACGGCATTTCCGTCATGGTACGCGAATAAGCGTTCACCGATAGAGAAGTGTATAAAATTTGGAGGAGGTCAATCTTATGCCAAACTACAACGCCGTAACCCCCGAGATCATCGCGCAGCTCGAGAAGGTGGCGCCCGGCCATGTGGTCGTCGGCGCGGATGTCAATCCGGACTATTCCCGCGATGAAATGCCGATTTACGGCACCCGCATGCCCGAGGTTTCGATCGACGTGCAGAGCACCGAAGAAGTCGCCGGCATCATGAAGATCTGCTACGAGAACAACATCCCCGTCACCACGCGCGGCGCGGGCACCGGCCTTGCCGGCGGCTGCACCCCGATCTGCGGCGGTGTTGTGATCTGCACCATGCGCATGAACAAGATCCTGTCCTATGATCTGGAGAACTTCGCCGTCACTGTACAGCCCGGCGTGCTGCTCCAGCAGCTGGCGGACGACGCGCTCACCCACGGCTGCATGTATCCGCCGGATCCGGGCGAAAAGATGGCCACTCTGGGCGGCAACGTCTCCACCAACGCAGGCGGCATGCGTGCGGTCAAGTACGGCTGCACCCGCGACTATGTGCGCGCGCTGACCGTCGTCCTGCCGACCGGCGAGATCACCCACTTCGGCAGCACGGTCTCCAAGACCAGCTCGGGTTACAGCATGACCAACCTGATGGTCGGCTCGGAGGGCACACTGGGCGTGATCACCGAAATGACCCTCAAGCTCATCCCCGCCCCCAAGGCGACGATCAGCCTGATGGCGCCGTTCGAGGATCTGGACGCCTGCATCTCCACCGTTCCGAAGGTGTTTATGAACCACTTCAAGCCGCAGGCGCTCGAGTTCTTCGAGAAGGAGATCCTGATCTCCTCTGAGGAATACCTCGGCAAGCAGGTGTTCCCGCGCCAGATCGAGGGCACCGACGTCGGCGCTTATCTGCTGATGACCTTTGACGGCGACTCGGACGACGAGCTCGACCCGATCGTGGAGCGCGCAGCCGAGATGCTGCTCGAAGAGGGCGCGCTCGACGTGCTGGTAGCAGATACCGCACCCAAGCTCAAGGATACCTGGGCGGCCCGTTCCTCCTTCCTCGAGGGCATCGAGGAGCAGACCAAGCTGCTCGACGAATGCGACGTCGTCGTTCCGGTCAACAAGATCGCGGATTACGTCCGCTTCGTCAACGCGACCGGCGACCAGTTCGACTTCACGGTCAAATACTTCGGCCACGCCGGCGACGGCAACCTGCACATCTACACCTGCTCGAACGACATGGCGGAGGACGAGTTCCGCAAGCAGGTCGATGCGTTCATGAGCGCGATCTACAAAAAGGCTGTCGAGCTGGGCGGCCAGATCTCGGGCGAGCACGGCATCGGCATGGGCAAGGTCAAGTATCTGGCTGAGGCGGTCGGCCCGGTCAACATGCAGCTCATGCAGGGCATCAAGAAGGTATTTGATCCCAAGATGATCCTCAACCCCGGCAAGGTCTGCTGCACACTCTAAGCCTGCATCAAAAGGAGAATGGTTATGAATATTCTGGTATGTATCAAGCAGGTTCCGGATACCAACGAGATCAAGATCGATCCGGAAACCAATACGCTCATCCGCGACGGCGTGCCCAGCATCATCAACCCGTTTGACGGGTATGCGCTCGAGGCAGCCGCCCGCATCAAGGATAAAAACCCGGACACCCGCATCGTCGTGCTGTCCATGGGTCCGCAGCAGGCGGAAGCCGCGCTGCGTGAGGCGCTCGCCATCGCGGCCGATAAGGCTTATCTGGTATCCGACCGCGCGTTCGGCGGCTCGGACACGCTGGCCACCAGCTACATCCTGTCCGGCGCCATCGCCAAGGTCGAGGAGCTGGAGGGCGCGAAGTTTGACGCGATCTTCTGCGGCAAGCAGGCGATCGACGGCGACACCGCGCAGGTCGGCCCCGAGCTGGCGGAGCTGCTCGGCTATCCGCAGGTGACCTATGGTCTCGAAGCGGAAGAGGTCGAGGGCGGCCTGCACATCCTCAAGGAGGGCGAGGACGGCAACTACCGCATCGGCGTCAAGTGCCCCTGCCTGATCACCTACACCAAGCCCGCATTTGACCCGCGCTTCCCGACCATCAAGCGTAAGATGGCCGCGCGCAAGGCGCAGATCGACGTGCTGACCACGACGGAGCTGCCGGGCATCGACCTGACCCGCGCAGGCCTGAAGGGCTCCCCGACCCGCGTGCGCAAGACGTTTGTTCCCCCGCGCAAGGAGGCCGGCGTGATCATCAAGGAAGAGACCGGCGAAGAATCGGCGGCGAAACTGTTTACGGCGCTCACCGAAGCGCATGTGATTTAAGGGAGGCGTCATAATATGGAAGCGAAAACCAAGGACCTTTGGGTATTTGTAGAAACCAAGGAGGACGGCTCCGCGAAAAACGTCGGTATCGAGCTGCTGAGCCCCGGCCGTGAGCTGGCGGACGCGCAGGGCGGCAAGCTGGTCGCGGTCGTCATCGGCTGCGGCACGGACGCGGCTGTCTCCGAAGCGAGCGCTGCGGGCGCAGATCAGGTGATCGTGGTCGACGGCGAGGAATACCGCGCCTATACGACCGACGCCTATGTCACTGCACTCGCCTATCTGATCGATAAATACGGCCCGACGACCATGCTGATCGGCGCAACGCCGAACGGCCGCGACATGGGCCCGCGCCTTTCCGCCCGCCTGCAGACCGGCCTGACCGCCGACTGCACCGCTCTGGCGATCGACGAAGAGACCGGCTGCGTGGCATGGACGCGTCCGGCCTTCGGCGGCAACCTGATGGCGACCATCCTGTGCACGGATCACCGTCCGCAGCTCGGCACGGTGCGCCCCGGCGTATTCAAGAAGCCTGCCGCAGGCGAGGCAAAGGCGGAGGTCATCCGCGAGGATTACCATGTTCCGGCTGAAGCGATCCGCACCGAGGTGCTCGAGGTCATCCGCGAGGCATCTGAGGAGATCGTCGATCTCGAAGGCGCGGACATCATCGTATCCGGCGGCCGCGGCGTCGGCGGCGCGGAGGGCTTTGACGTCATCCGCGAGCTGGCGGACGCGCTCGGCGCGACCGTGGGCGCTTCCCGCGCGGCGGTCGACGAGGGCTGGATCGCCCATTCGCATCAGGTCGGCCAGACCGGCAAGACGGTCGGCCCCAAGCTGTACATCGCCTGCGGCATCTCGGGCGCGATCCAGCATCTGGCCGGCATGAGCTCGTCCGACGTGATTGTTGCGATCAACAAGGATCCGGACGCGCCGATCTTCGGCGTAGCGGATTACGGTGTTGTCGGCAACCTGTTTGACGTTGTCCCCGCGCTGACCGCGGAGATCAAAAAGCTCAAGGGCAACTGATTTTAATGGCTGAAGGGCTGAAATGCCTCCAAATAAAACCGCATCTATCCGCTCAAAAAGGAAGGAGTAACGCTTATGAATTTTCACTTTGCCGAAGAGCAGCAGGAAATCATCGACATGCTGCATGACTTCTGCGTCAAGGAAGTAGCCCCGCTGGCGGCCGAGATCGACGAAGAGGAACGCTTCCCCGAGGAGACCTGGCACAAGCTGGCTGAGATGGGCATGATGGGTATCTTCCTGCCCGAGGAATACGGCGGCGCGGGTCTGGACTACCTGACCTACATCGGCTGCTGCGAGGAGCTCGCCAAGCACTGCGCGACCACCTCGGTCATGGTATCCACCCACACTTCCCTGTGCTGCTGGCCGATCTACACCTTCGGCACCGAGGAGCAGAAGCAGAAGTACCTGCCCGATCTGTGCTCCGGCGAGAAGCTGGGCGCGTTCGGTCTGACCGAGCCGGGCGCCGGCACGGACGCTGCGATGCAGAAGACGGTTGCAGAGGACAAGGGTGACCACTGGCTGATCAACGGCTCCAAGATCTTTATCACCAACGCAGGCTACGCTTCCACGTTCGTCATCTTTGCGATGACCGACAAATCGCTCGGCACCAAGGGCATCTCCGCCTTTATCATCGAGCGCGACACCCCGGGCTTCCGCATCGGCGCGCACGAGAAGAAGATGGGCATCCGCGGCTCTTCCACCTGCGAGCTGATCTTCGAGGACTGCAAGATCCCGAAGGAAAATCTGCTCGGCGAGCTCGGCAAGGGCTTCAAGATCGCGATGATGACGCTGGACGGCGGCCGTATCGGCATTGCGGCGCAGGCGCTGGGCATCGCGCAGGCTGCCATCGACGCGACCGTTAAGTACGACTCCGAGCGCATCCAGTTCGGCAAGCGCATCAGCCAGTTCCAGAACACCCAGTTCCAGCTGGCCGACATGCAGACCAAGGTAGACGCAGCCCGCCTGCTCATCTACCGCGCGGCGCAGGCCAAGCAGGACGGCGAGAAGCACAGCCATCTGGCTGCCATGGCGAAGCTGTTCGCATCCGACACTGCCAGCGACGTGACCCGCCGCTGCCTGCAGCTGATCGGCGGCTACGGCTACACCCGTGACTATCCGTTCGAGCGCATGATGCGCGACGCCAAGATCACCGAGATCTACGAGGGCACCAGCGAGGTCCAGCGCATGGTCATCTCCGGCTGGATGGGCGTCAAGTAATTCTTATTTGCCAACACCACCACACCATATACCTTCTCATTGGCATAGCCGGTGCAGCAACTCGTGCTGCACCGGCTATGTCGTTTCCGAAAAAAATCACGCTTGCCTGCGGCAGAGCGCGATGGTATAATACTTAGCATATGCAGGGTTTGCGGCATGGTTTTCTCATTCCGGACGGGACCCTGTACCGGAAATGAGGGAAAGAAATGGGCGAAAGGTCCGAAAAGGCTTATGAAAAGGTCATAAGCTACATCAAAAACGAGATCCGTCAGGGCAATCTCAAGCGCGGCGAGAGCCTGCCGCCTGAGCGTGAGCTGGCCGAGCTGCTCGGCGTCAGCCGCAATTCGGTGCGCGAAGCAGTGCGCACCATGAGCCTGATGGGCTTTGTCTCGAGCGTGCAGGGCGCGGGCAATTTTGTCACCTGCGATCTGGAAAAAAACCTGAGCGAAAGCCTGCGCATCATGCTGCAGCTTGGCGAGACCAATTATCTGCAGGTCAGCCAGATGCGCCGCGGGCTGGAATCCGAGACCGCGCGGCTCGCCGCCAGCCACATCCTGCCGGGACAGCTGACGCGGCTGGAAAATCTGGTGCAGCGCATGGAAGAAGCGCACGACCCCGAGCAGGGCTCACGCTATGACCAGGAGTTCCACATCCTGCTGTGCGACGCCGCCGGTAACCGCCTGCTCAAGGCCATGTTCACCGGCATGCTGTCCACAGTAAACGATTTCATCGCCACCATGTACGCGCATATCATGGCCGAGGAAGCACAGGGCAACGCGCTGCACGCGGCGCACCGTGAGATCGTCGATGCGCTCCGTGCGCACGATGAAACGGCTGCGATCCGCGCGATCTGGCGGCATTTTGAGATCGTCAACGCCGCGATCGCCCGTTATCATATCTGATGAGCTGAGATCATATCAAAGGATGAAGCGCTCCAAAAGCGTTTCATCCTTTTTCTTTTGGCTGTCTGCGGCAGAGCCAACGAAAAAGCACTCTGCCCTGTTATTCCGGCCGCAGGCAGCTTTTTCGGCGTTTTTCCGATCACTTCTCAATAAAACGCAGCAAGCCCCTCCTTTTCGTGAGAAAAGGAGGGGCTTCTGACCATGTATAATCATATCCCTACTGCGATCAAGCGGCTGCTGCCGCCCGCGTCTCCGTTACGGCGCGGCGGAGGAGCGCCGCTCCCCCTGCGCCGCGATCTGAACCCCCGGCGCAAACCGCAGCCAGCGCGTGCCGCGGAAGCGCAGCACAAAACAGAGCGCACGGCACAGCCAGTCGGCGACCATGGAGATCCAGATGCCGATCGCGCCAAGCTGGAACACCACGCCGAGCAGATAGCCGCTCGCCAGCCGCAGGATCATCATCGAGGCGATCGAGCAGATCATCGGATAGCGCACATCGTTGGCCGCACGCAGCACATTGGGCAGCGTAAACGAGGCCGGCCAGATCAGCATCGCGCTGAAATTGTGGATGAAGATCAGCGTCATGCCGAGCGAGAGCGCCTCGGGCGACAGGCTGTAAATGCGCAGCACGAGCGGCGTCGCCGCGACGGTCAGCAGGCAGCAGGCGCCGTTGATCAGATAGGTGATCTTCATCAGTTTTTTTGCCATGAACCGTGCCTGTGGGATATCGCCCGCGCCGATGCACTGGCCGACGACTGTGATCATGGCGAGGCTCATCGCCTGCCCCGGAATGACCGCGACCGCGTCCAGATTGTTGGCGACCGCATTCGCAGCGATCTGCGTGGTGCCGAACAGGGCGATGATGCTGACGACCAGAATACGGCCCAGCTGAAACAGGCTGTTTTCCAGCCCATTGGGCACGCCGATCTGCAAAATACGGCGGATCAGCCTGCCGTCCGGCCGGAACGGCGCGCCGGTGCGCAGCGATACCACATGCTCAGGATGGAGCAGCAGCACGGTGATCACCACCGCCGCAACGCCGCGCGAGAACAGCGAGGACAGCGCCGCGCCGGCAACGCCCCATTGCAGCACATAGATGAGCAGCGAATTGCCGATCAGGTTGACTACATTGATCAGACCGGCGATCAGCATGGATACGCGCGAGTTGCCCTGCGCGCGGAAAAGCGCTGCGCCCGCGTTATAGACCGCCAGCACGGGATAGGAAAACACGCTGACGGTCAGATAGGTCAGCGCGCTGTCCATCACGTCGTCCTCAATGCTGCCGAACAGCAGGCGTAGCAGCGGTACGCGGAACAGCATAATGAGCGCAGCGATGGCAGCCGAGATCACGATGACCACCAGATACAGCTGGCGGGCAGCGTTGCAGGCGCGGCGGCGGGCCTTTGCGCCGAGCAGCTGCGCCACTACGACCGCGCCGCCGGTCGCCAGCGCGGAAAAGATATTGATGATCAGCACATTGATCATATCGACGAGCGACACGCCCGAGACCGCCGCTTCGCCGACCGAGGAGACCATGATCGTGTCCGCCAGACCGACTGTGATGGACAGCACCTGTTCGAGCACGAGCGGCCAGATCAGCTTTTTGAGCGCGGCATTGGGAAACAGCTCCTTATTCGTAAGGAATGCCTTCTTTCTATTGAATATGGTTACAAAATGACGCGGTAGGCGTCGATCAGCCGCTCGAGCGGCCACGCGGCGTTGGCCGCGCTGGTCGAGGGCAGCTGGGTGATGGGCACATGGATCTGCGGCTCGATCAGCCTGCGGTACAGCTGGGCCGACTTTGCGCCGGTCGCATAGATGCGCGTGATCTGTGTTTTCCGCAGCAGGGCGCCGATGTCGTTTGGCTCGGCGTTCCGGATGCTGGTGTCGGACGCGCCGGCGATGTCGCAGCGGGCGATGGTGTCCCACAGCGCGACATGATGCTTCAGGCACATCGCGCGCTTTTCGTCGATCGTCTGCGGCGCCGCCTCGCCCAGCACGGCCGCGAGCACGCGCCAGAAACGGTTTTGCGGATGGGCGTAAAAGAACCCCGCCTCGCGCGATTTGGGGCTGGGGATCGAGCCAAGCAGCAGCACACGCGATTCGCTGTCGTACAGCGGCGGGATGTTGTGGCAGACGGTTTGCAGGTTCATGCTTCCTCCTCGATGACGGACAGAAACGGCCGGAACGCGCTGGGCAGCGCGTAGTCCGCACGCAGCGCCGCGGGCGAAACAAGGGTCAGCCCGTCCGGCGGCGCGTCCAGCTCGACGTAGTAGCCGGTCATGTGCCATTCCACATGGGTGAAAATATGTTTGGCCGGGCGCAGGGAAAGCAGCTCCCCCACGCGCCAGCCGCGCGCGGCAAGCGCCTGCCGCACCGCGTCGGGCGGCAACGCGCCCTCGAGCGACGGCAGCTCCCAAAGGCCTGCCAGCAGACCGCGCGGCGGGCGGCGGCGGATGCCGACCAGCGAACCGCAGCGGACGAGCAGCACCGTGCGCTGCTCGATCCGGCGCGCTTTTTTTGCCGCACGGAGAGGCAGCACCGCGGCATTGCCCCGGTGATAGCCCAGACACAGATGCTGCAACGGACAGTCGCCGCACAGCGGCGCGCCGTTCGGCAGGCAGACTGTGGCGCCCAGCTCCATGAGCGCCTGATTGAGGTCGCCCGGCCGGTCCTCCGGCAGAAGCGCGGCAAACTGCCCGCGCACACGGCGCTTGTATTTGGCATCCGTGATGGGTGTGAACTCATTGTCCAGCCGCGCGGCGACGCGCAGCACGTTGCCGTCCACCGCCGGAACCGGCAGGCCAAAGGCGATCGAAGCGATCGCGCCGGCGGTGTATTCGCCGATGCCGGGCAGCGCGAGCAGCTTATCGTAATCGGCAGGCAGTTCCCCGCCGTATTTCGCGCAGACCTCGACCGCTGCGCGGTGCAGATTGCGCACCCGGGAATAGTAGCCCAGCCCCTCCCAGAGCTTCATATACACGCCCTCGTCCGCCGCAGCAAGCGATGGGATATCCGGCAGCGCCTGCATCCAGCGGTCGAAATAGCCGCGCACAGCCTCAACGCGCGTCTGCTGCAGCATGATCTCGCTCACCCACACGCGGTACGGCGTGGGCCGGCTGCGCCACGGCAGATCGCGGTGGCCCTGGTCATACCATGCGAGCAGCGGGGCAGCAAGCGCAGGACCGACGCCGCTCAAAGCTGCAGATCGTCGAGCGTCTGCCCGGTGTAGAACATGGTGAAGATCGCGTCGGCGATGTGGCGGCGCTCGTCGTCAAACACCTCGACGATATAAATGGCGGTTTTGCTGCCGCGCTTGCGCTCGTAGGCGGTCGCTGTCAGCTTGTGGCCCAGCCGGCCGGGACGGTAATAGTGGATGTTGGTATCCAGCGTTACAGCCACCAAACCGTGCGAGGCGGCAGCCGAGCCGGCCGCAATGTCGCACAGCGTGAAGATCGTGCCGCCGTGCGCCAGACCCAGCGGATTGAGCAGCTCTTCGGTCAGGTCCAGCTCGACCGTTGCGCCGCCGTCCTTGTCCAGTGTGATGACATGCATGTGCATCAGCTTATTCAGGCCCTTTGCCTCCTGCCGCATTTTGAGGATCTGTTCAATGGTCATATCCGTACTCCTTTGCACAAATACGGTGCGGCGAAACGGCCGCACCGGGAATATTTCGTTCTTTTTTATTATATCGGCCCGCCGTGGCCGCGTCAAGCGGTAAAGCCGGCGCGCGCGGTCTCCGTCAGACAGGGTAAAATGCAGACCGAACCGCTATATCTTGTTGTATGCGCGCGGCAGTGCAACGAAATAGGGTAAATACGCGCAGAAACCGAAGATATAACAGGAAAAAGTGAAAAATCAGGAATATTTCAGCTTTACAAGTATAATTACACGCTGTATAATATACATAGTTTCATGACGGAGTAACAGAAACATGGCAAGTGATTTTTCTCGCACGCTCGCGCTTTTGCGACGGGAAAAGAAAATAAGCCAGCGAATGGCGGCAAATGACCTGGGCGTATCGCAGGCGCTGCTCAGCCACTATGAGAACGGCCTGCGCGAGCCGGGCCTTTCCTTTGTGGTACGGGCAGCGGATTACTACGGCGTATCCTGCGACTATCTGCTCGGCCGCTCGATGGCGCGGGACGGCTCTGCCGTACCGGCGGGCCGCATGGACGTGCAGGAGACCGCCGAGGAGGGACGGAATCAGGTCATCCGGGCGGCTTCCCTGCTGCTCGATCTGGCGGAGCAGACCGGCAGCACCCAGCTGCCGCGCGAGATCGAAGCATATCTCTCGGTCGTGCTTTACAAGATCTATCGCTATATCTATATGGCCGATCCCGGCGGTGTGGCGGCGGTGTTCCGCGCAGCGCCGGACACTTTTGAATACCTGTGCGATGCGCGCATGAAGGAACACGAGCTGCGCATCCGCACCGCAGCCAAGGGCGCGGAGGGCTTCGGCCTGATGCGCGAGGAGCTGCACCGCCTCTCGGTCGCGCCCAACGAGCTCAGCAAGCAGTATCCGGCGCTGGCCGGCGCGCTGCTGACCGTTCTGCAGCAGGTGTCCGACTCGATCGAGGCGCAGGCAAATGCCTGTAAAGAAATTCGCTGAAAAAAGTCAAATAGGTGTTGACAACCAGCGGGTATATATGCTATTATATACAAGTCGCTGAGACAGACGAAACCTGTTCAGATGCTGGTGTAGCTCAGTTGGTAGAGCAGCTGATTTGTAATCAGCAGGTCGGGGGTTCAAGTCCGTCCACCAGCTCCACCACCTTTTCTGACAGGTGATAATTTCATATGGGAGGTTTCCCGAGTGGCCAAAGGGAACAGACTGTAAATCTGTCGTCTATGACTTCGGTGGTTCGAATCCACCACCTCCCACCAGCTGAGAAAAGTGCTCATTTTGAGCACTTTTCTTCTTTCGTGCGTTCCACCCTTTGCGGGATGTCTCCCCTTCTGCAAAGCAAAACCGGCTGCGCTTGCAGCCGGTTTTTAGCTTGTTGAAAAAGTTTCTGCGCCGCAGGCGCGCATTCAAACAGAAAGCAGCGGTAGAACCGCTGCTTTCATAAAAACCGGGAGCATGTATCACGTTTTTTATACAAACCGCTGTCAAGTGTGCCTGTAATGCGCGCGCAGACAGCGGAATATTCGTTTGGGCC
>CALWJG010000005.1 GCA_944380945.1 uncultured Agathobaculum sp.
GGGGCGGCGGGCCGGTTGTTCTGCGGCGGCAGCACAGCTGCCGTCTGCTCCGCTTCTGCGGCATCCGCCGCAGCATGAATCTGCTGCACAGCCGCCTGCGCGGCGGTCTGCGCCGGCGCATCCCCGTCCGTCTGCGGCGCGCCGGGCTGCTGCCGCGCCAGCGTGCGCTGCACGGAAGCCTCGATCGCGCGTGCAAACTGCTGTTCGGCAAGCGCCATCTCCTCCTGCGGCAGTCCCTGCTCCTGCGCCGCGGCGCGGGCGAGCGCCTGTTCGCGGCGGCGGCGCAGCTGGTCGGGCAGCAGGATGCTGCCGCCGGCGCCGGTCTGGCCGCCATTCTGCGTTTCTTTGCGGGCAAAGCCCGGATGCTCCTCCTGCCACTGCGGCTTCCAGCCGTCCCCTGACGGGGCGGCGGTGCTCCAGCTGACCGGGGTGAGCGGGGCGGCGAGCCTGCCGAGCCGCTCCTGCGAAAACGTGCCGCCCGCTTTGCTGCCGCCGGCGCGATGCGCCTGCCGCAGCGCTGCGGCTGCCTGCGCGCCGGTCAGTCGGCGGGGTGCCCGTCCGTCCCTGCGCTGCATCGTTTCCGAAGCGGCCTGCACGGCGGCGCCCGCCTGCTGCCGCACCTCTGTGCCGGCGGCCTGCAGGGCGGCTTGTGCGGCGCGTCCAGCTGCTGCCTGCGGCGCGCCCAGCTGTATGTTGACCTGTGTCGGGACCGGCGTATGCTCACGCACCTGCCGTTCGAGCAGGTAAACGCGCTCCAGAATGCGCTCGGCCGCCTTCCGCTGCCGCTGGTCTGCGTGCTGCTGCTCTTTTTTCAGCGTTTCCAGCACGACCTTCAGATCGACGTTCAGCTGCACCGCCGGGCTTTCCCCGGACACAGGCTGCTGTTCCTCCTCCTCGAGCAGGTCGAGCGGCACCTCGCGGTACAGCCCGGTCTGCCAGTCGCTGCGGGTGCGGACCTCATCGCCGAACGCAAGGGAGAGCAGCCCAAAGAGAGACAGGCCGAGCCTGTCCCTTTTCATCACTGCCATATCCGGTTTTGTTACGGCAATCGAATCCATCAGCAGCACCCATTGTAAATCAGTTCGATACGGCTGACCGCCAGCTCCGCCTGGTTGCTGTTGAGCGTCGGCCCCACATACTTCTGCAGGTACGCGCCCACGATCGACCAGACGCGCTGCGTCTCGCCAAAGCTGTCCTTGAGCATCACGGTCCCCGCCAGCGGGATGGACATGCCCTGATTGCTCATGTTCATCAGCAGCGAGACCGAGTCGATGCTGGTCACCGTGCCCTGCTCGAGCACGAGCACCTGCGGCTTGTTCTGCTTGAAAAAGAACCGCGGGTAGTTGGTCCCGCCTTCGTTGTAGATCTCATACTCGATCTCCATATCCAGACCGGAGACCGAGGTGAATTTTCCTTCCAGCACAGCGCCTACGCCGATCAGGAGCACCTCGAAATAAGCGCCTGACAAATACGCCATGTCCTCACACCTCCTGCTGTGCCGCGCCCTCGACCGGACCGTGCGCCGCGCGCTCCATGCCGGTGATGGCGAACGTCAGGCTCTCGGACAGGACCTCGCTGCGGCTGCCGTCCATCGGCATCAGCTCATAGCCGATCGGCAGCGCGTTCTTGAGCGACCATGTCACGCCCGGATTGCCCTTGTCATCCAGCGCCACGATATTGAGCGTGCGCCGCAGGCCGTCGCTGCTGGGGCCGGTCTCCGGCCCTGCGGCGGCGGAAAAAAGCCAGTCCAGAAAATCGTTGTCCCCCACCACGCCCTTGGTCAGCGTGACCGGGGTGAAGCGCGTCAGCACGGGGATGTATTCCTGTACGCCGCGGTTGTCGTTGCCCGAGCGCGCCTGTACGGTGTCGACCTCCATTTTCACGCCGGAAAACTGGGAAAATGCGCCGACGACCACGCCGCTGTTCTCCATCTCTACCAAAAACCGAAACGCCTTAAAAGGCTCTTTGCGCGGTTCGCCGACCATATTGACCCACCTCCCTGTTTTCAGCGGAATTCAAAGGTATTCTGCTCGGTATTGCTGAGCTTTTTGTTGACGGCCGAGACCTCCCTGCACCACCGGCGGCGTTCCAGATGGTTCAGGCGCATGACCTCGTCCCGGGACCAGTGCAGATAGTACGACAGGAACGTCATCTCCTGATACATCCGCTCCTGCGGGTACAGCACCAGTCCTAGCTCAACAAAAAATCCAGCGGCACCTCGATCTCCTGGTTACAGTGCGGACAGGTGACCTTATATACCGGCAGCTCGGACATATTGATGCGCTGGTACAGGTCCTGCAGATACGCCAGATCCATGGTGAACAGGTTTTCGATCACCCGGGTGTTGATGCTGCTGAGCGTGCCCAGCCGCGTGATCACGCGCGAGAGCAGGATGATCGTCAGATAGCCGGAATTCTGCTGCACGCGCGGGTCGCGCAGGGGCAGGATCTCGTCCGCCGCCGTCGCCAGACGCATGGTGCCGCGGCGGTGCACGTCGCCGTTCTGGTCGACATAGCCGCGGGGCAGTTCAAACTCAAATTCAGTCTCCATAAGGGGTCTCCTTTCCTTTCAAAGGGTCGGAAGTGCGCGGGCGCCCTCTCAGGCGGATTCCCGCGCGCTTCCGGCCCGCCCCGGCGGAAAACCGGGGCATTGGCCGAAAAAACAAAACGGTTGAAATCAGATCGTGGAGGCCTCGCCCGCTACGGCGCCGGGCGTATGCTCGAGGCCCTCGTGGCACAGCTCGAGCGACTGGATGGCGACTTCGCCGCCCATGCCGTTCAGGTCGGGTACGGTGTAGCCGACCGGCCACGCGTTGATCAGGTTCCAGGACGGACCCGGGTTGCCTGCGTCGTCGATCAGGGTGATGGTCACATTGTGGCGCACCATGCCGGTCGGGGGCGCGGTGTTGGTCGGCGCGACCGAGTAGACCCAGTCGAGGAAATCGCTGTCATCCGACACGCCCCAGCGCAGGGTGACGTTGCCGAACTTGGTCAGGCCCGCGAGCTTGCGCGGGGTATTGCGCAGGTCGTCGCCCTCGCGGTACTCGACCGCATCGACCGACGAGCTCATGCCCGAAACCTCGGAAAAGCCCGCGCGGCTGATGCCGTCGATCTCGACCTGGTATCGAAATACTCTATATGGATAATTGATTGCCATTTATGTTCGTCCTTTCTGCCAACTGTGGGCTTTTATCATTCGCCGGTCGCGGTCTTCTGCGTGATGCGGAAGATCACGAATTCAGCGGGCTTGACCGGAGCGATACCGATCTGGCAGATCAGACGGCCGTTGTCGATATCATCCTGAGTCATGGTCGTCGGGCCGCATTCCACAAAGTATGCCTGTTCCGGGCTCGTGCCGGCCAGCGCGCCGTCGCGCCAGCAGGTCGCCAGGAAGGTCTCGATCGTGCGGGTCACGCGGCTCCACAGCGTCTCGCTGTTGGGCTCAAAGACGACCCAGTTGGTGTTCGCCTTGATCGATTCCTCGATGAAGATGAACAGGCGGCGTACGTTGAGGTACTTCCACAGGCCGTTGGAGCTGATGGTGCGCGCGCCCCATACGCGGATGCCCTGACCGGGCAGCGCGCGGATCAGGTTGACGCCGATCGGGTTGAGGATGTCCTGCTCGCCCACATTGTAGTTGCAGGAGAGGCCGGTGCAGCCGCGGACGACCTCGTTGGCCGGCGCCTTGTGCACGCCGCGGCTGTTGTCGCTGCGGGCGTAGATGCCTGCCATCGCGCCGGAGGGCGGGAAGTAATCCGCGCGCTTGGCGCCTGCGTCAAACATCTGGAGCCACGGATGGTACATGGCCGCGTAGGTCGAATCATACATATCGCGGAAGGCCGCAACATCGTTGGTCTTCTTCATTTCCATCGGCACGTCCAGGATCGCAAAGCAGCTCTTGCGGTTCTCACAGTAGCCGATCAGCGCCGCCTGTACGTCGGGCGAGGTGACGCCCGGAATCGCCAGAATGGAGACCACGCCGTTCTCCTGGAACGCCTGCAGGCCGGTGCGCTTGCCCGGGCCGTCGTCCGCGCCGATGTAAGCGTCCGGGGTGACGTTCAGGACAGAGCCGTCGCTGCCGCCCTCGAGCGTGAGGACCATGCCCTCGCCCACGCCGGCGCACAGCTCGTACGGGGTGATGCCCGCCGCCTTGGCAGCTGCCGGTGCGGGCGCGTCTTTCTTTTCCTTATCGTCCTTGGCCGCCGGCGCAGGAGCTGCCGCCGGCTTGCCGGGCAGCACCTCCACGCAGATCAGATCGCTCTTGGCGGTCTTGACCGGCGCGTAGTTGAGCGTCTCGGGCTTGAGGGACAGGTTCTCGTAGGTCTCCACCGTATCGTCCAGATGGGCGGTGATGGTGATCTCACAGGTCCGGATGTACTTGCTCGTGCCGACCTTGGTGTCGGCGACTGCTGCGGTGCAGGGAGCGTCCAGCGTGATGACCTTGTCGAGCACGTTCTTGATGGTCGCATAGGATGCGGTCTTGCCGTCGAACAGCTCGACGACGTCGCCCGCGTTAAAGCCGTCTGCATTCTTGAGCGTCAGCTCTGCGCCGTCGACCGCGAAGACCTGCGTCTTAGCCTTGCTGGAAGGCACGACCGTCACGCGCATCTTCTCCGCCCACGCGCCCGGGTTGGCCGCGGTGATCCGGAGCACGCCCGTGGTCAGGCTGGCGGCCTTGGCGTCGCCCGGCACCGCGCGCATGATGTACGCGCGCGAGCCGCCGTTTGCAAAGAACTGCTCAACGGCATAGGGCAGGTAACGCGCATCGCCGTAGCCGGCTTTGCTCAGATAACCGCCGTACATACGGGTGTAGTCGGCAAAGCTGGTGACCAGCTGCGGCTGGCCGATAACGGGACCGCGCTCAGCCAGACCGACAAAGCCGGCCGTGCTGGTGCTGACGCCCTGCATCGGGGTAGCACCGGAGTCATACTCCTCCACATACACACCTGGGGACAAATATTCTGCCATGTTTTTGCTTCACGCCTTAGTGTTGGCTGGGGGCCCGGTCGTGAAGCTCCCCTCCTTTCTGAATTGTACTGGGTCTGCTTCTATTTTCGCGGATGTTTGAGAAATAAACCAGGCCTCGGGTCGCCCGGTTTATTTCTCAAACCCGATCCCGCACATGATAATTGGTCACGGCGTGCGGCACGCCGCCTGTATCCCGCCCCAATAGCGGGCCATGACCGCAGCGCTGTATTCCAGCGTTTCCGCCAGCCGCTCTCGCGCGCCGTAGGGGTCGCGCAGGTCGGCACGGATGCGGAAGGTCGGCGCGTCGCCGTCCAGAAACATCGCGCCGCGCGTCAGCGCGCCGTTGGCGCTATCGCAGGCGTCGAGCGCCGCCGTCCGGTCGCACACGGACAGAGGATAGCGGCTGTACGCCAGCACCTCGCCCGGCCTGCACCGGCAGGCGAGCTCCCAGACCATCGCGCCCTCCTGAAAGCGGAAGCGCGTCCATTCGCCGCAGCGCTCCCACTGCACGCCGCTGTCGTCCAGCAGCGCCTCCAGCAGGCGGCGGCATTCATCCTCCTGCATATGGAACACCTCCCTGCGTCATCAGCCCGGACGGGCTGGCGGGCGCGGTCTGCGCCGCGGGCATCGCCGCCCACGGAGGCGGGGCCGCTGTCTGGACGGGCGCCGCCGTGATCTGCACCGGCTCCGTGCGCACCGCCTGCTGCGGCGGATACGCTGTGACGGTATCCGGCCCGCGCCCCTGCTGCGCCATCAGGTCGAGCAGGGCGCTGTTGCCGATCTGTGCGGACAGCGCCAGCACCATGGACGCCGGCAGCCGCGTCAGCGGGATGCCGGCCTGCACCGCCTGCAGGGCGTGCGCCAGCGTCTGCCGGCTGTCGTCCTGCCGGAGCGCCGGCCGGTGCAGCCTTTCCTGCTCTCTGGCCGGTTCCGCGGTCCTGACCTGTCCCTGCTCAGTCTGCTGCATGGCCATCCTCCTCCGCGCCGGGCGTTTCCGGCGCATCGCCCGCCGGATCGTCCGGCGGGACGGGCGTGTCGTCCGTCTGGCTGACCGCCTCGACCAGCTCATCGACAAAGCCGGGCGTCTCAAACAGGGTCAGCGCTTCGGTCGCCCGGTCGGCGATGAAGCGCAGCTTGCTGATAAATTCGTTTCGCATCTGGTTTTTCTTGCTGATGATCGCCTGCGCCCGTACGCAGGCGTTCTGCAGCAGATGCCGCTCGCCGGCGTCCGTGCTCTCGCGCAGGCGCGCGCCGTACTGCTCGAGCAGGCTGCGTTCGCGGCTGTCGTCCAGAAAGGGGTACATCTTCCGGAGCGTCTGCGCGCCGCCCGCACTGCCCATATCGCTTTTGCCGGCTGCCAGATCCGCCATGGATTCCACCATCTGCCTTGCGTCCGCCAGCGTATCGACCACCAGACCGACCGCACTGTCCGCAAAGCCGCGGTTGAACACCACGTTGTCCGGCCCGTGGCCGGGGATGACGCGCTGCTGCGAGCCGCCCTCAAACAGGCGCCGCTGCTGCTCCCGGACCGGCTGGGACTGGCCCACCGTGCGCCTGAGACAGGAGACCAGCATCATCTTGCCGGTCCCGCCCATCACGGCGGCGGAAAGCGTCCCGCGCTGGAAGGCGGTTTCGGAAAACCGCCGGATCATATCCTGATTATCCGGGTAGCGCATCTGATAGAGGTTTTTGGAATTCGTCGGATCGGGGTGCTGCCGGTCGCGCTGCGCGCCGGTCTGCGGCCCGGGCTGGCTGCCCGCCGGCCGCTGTTCGGTCTCCTCCGTGCGGGAGAAGCCGCCGAGCGTTTCCCCGGCCAGCGCGGCCGCATGGCGGCGGCCGATCTCGTCAAAGGTCTGCTGAAAATCCTCGGTGATGTGGTAGAGCGGATCACGGTGCGAGAAGAACTCGCTGCCCGTCGCCCAGGCCAGCTGCCGGCGCACGTCCTTTTCGGTCGTTTTGGGCGGGCCGTCCTGCCGCTGCCTGCGTTTTTCCCAAGTGCGCTGCAAGGCGTCCACCCCCTTGTCCGGATCGTTGGTCAGAAGCGCTCGAGCGCGAGCTTCATGCTGCGCACGACGTGCCGGAACTCCACCGGCCGCAGGATGAAGTCGGTCAGGTGGATGTGCATGCCCTGGATGGCATACTGCGCGGTGTCGTCGATCAGGACGATGCCGCACCGGCGGTCCCGCTCGCGCAGCGCACGCGCTGCCAGAAATCCCGCGTTGCCGCCAAAGCCGATAAAGGCGATCTGGATGGAGCCCGCCGGCTGCTGCGCCAGCTGCTCCGGTGTATCGGCGCAGAAAACCGACGCCGGCACGCTGTCCAGCCTGCAGTACTGGCTGAGCCATTCGCACAGGCGGTCCCGTTCTTCCGTCCGCCCGGTACATACCGCAAGCCTCATTGGGGAACGACCTCCCGCCAGGTATCCTGACCTGATTTGCGCAGGCCATGGCCTCCGCTGAAATGATTGTACCTGAAAAAAACCGGCGTTTTAAGAGGTTGCGCACAAACGGGTCGAAAATGCATCAAAATGCAGACCACCCATAAAACCGCCCATGCTATAATGACAGTAGGAAAAACGCGGACGCTGTCTCCCTGTCTGCGCGCGGGCGCTTTTCGCCGCGCCATACAGGCGCTGCTTTGTGCGCTCTGCCGACACAGTCCAAATATATCCAGATGCTTGTTGTCAGTTCTGCGCATATATATGGTGCTGTCCGGCGCGCGGCATCCCCCTGCCGCACAGCGGCACGCGCTGCGCGTTTACACGCATTTTACACGCATATTGTATAATCATACATCTATCACTTACCGGCACATGGGTTTTGCGCGGCAGGGCTGCGCAAACCGCGTTTATTTGTTCCCGATCGCCCCACTTCATGCAAGCAGGAAGGTGACACCATGCAAACTTACCAGAGAAAACCGCACGCCCCCAAGGCGGCGCCCCGCGCCGTGCGCGCGGTCCCGCAGCAGGACCCCCTGCAGTCAGTGACCAGCCTGTCCTCGGTTGAGCAGGGCGCGCGCCGGGTGGATCTGCCCGCCGCGATCCAATCCAAAATGGAGGAGGCCTTTGGTGCGGACCTGTCCGGCGTCAAGCTGTACGAGAGCCAGTCCGTGGCCGACGCGGGCGCGGACGCGCTCGCCCAGGGCAGCCATATCGCCTTTGCGCCCGGCCAGCTCGATCTGGTGTCCATGCATGGACAGGCGCTGCTCGGCCATGAGCTGAGCCACGTTGTCAGTCAGGCGCGCGGAGAGGCGCGCGGCTCCGGCCTGCTGGAAAACCGCTCGCTCGAGGCCCGCGCCGACCGCGAGGGCATGATGGCAGCGCGCGGCCAGAGCATTTACCCCGGCGCTTCGTCCGAGGGCGGCGGCGTGACTGCCGCGCCGGCAGCCGCAGCCGGACCGGTGCAGGCGCGGCGCAGGCGCAGGCACAAGCCGGAACCTGTCCCCTATGGGCCGGAGAACCGCCCCTCTGCGACCGACCGCCGTCTGGGCGCGGACGGCATCGGCGGGGACACCCTTGGCGGAAACCTGCTGCACGTCGGGTTGAAGGCGACCGACCAGTTTAACAATTTCAGCTCGACCGTAGAGGCGCTTGCCTCCCAATGGGAGGACAAAAGCTATGTGCTCGGCAAGTTAGGCAAAAAAGCAGGCGTATTAAATGATTCCACCGCTATGGGGCACGCCTCAGCGCTCTTCAGTTCCATCGGCACTGTGAAGAACACTTATGATACGGTGAAGGATATGAAAGCCGATCTGACGGATGCAAACAAAAACAAGTTCGAGAAAGGGCTGGCCTTTAACAAGCACCTCGCCGACTGGGGCTCGGACGCCGCCGGAACAGCTAAAAACATCGTCGGGCAATTCAGTTCGGTATCGGAATCTGTCGGCGACAAACTCGGAGCCGCCGCCAACGGCTTACAGATCATTCATGGCGCTGCAAAGGGAACCGAAGCCGCGATCGAAGGATACGACGCGACCTCTGACCGCCTTTCCGCCGAACGGGCAGGCCGCATGATCGCTGAAGATGAAGAGCGGCGTGCCAAATCCGGCGACGCGGAAAAAATCAAAAACGACAAGCTGCTGCGCTCCATGGCGACCAACGCCCGAGGCGCCGCCAAGGTCCGCAAAGCGGAAAGCGTCCGGAAGGGCGCGAACGCTGTCATGGATATGGGGATCGGCGCCGTCGGCTTTATCCCAGGCGTGGGGCAATTGACCCAGCTCGGCGGCTCCGCTCTGAAAGCGGTTGTGAATGTCGGTCTGGATGCCCATGTCGATCAGAAGCGCAAGGAAGCGCGCGAAAAGAATCTGGACAACCTGTCCCTGCGCGCCTCTCTGGAGAAAAAACTCGGCATGCGCGACGACTTGCCCGAGAAAAAGAAAAACGAGATCCGCCACCGCGCCAAGCATATCGCCAACCAGATGACCGCGGGCGAGCGCGGTGCAAAAACCAACAAGGTCGCCGGCATGCACAAAACGCAGGGCGACATCACTGCGCTCAACAAGCTCACGTCGCAGGATACTCCGGAAGGCGTACGCGCGCGCGGCATCACCAACGCCATGGGTATTGGCACCAACCACAAAGGTGAGATTCTCGATACCGACGCTGCCTCCGCTCAGGTAAACGCAGACTTTGAACGCGGCGGCTCTGTGGAAGACCAGATCGGCGCAGCCGACGCACACCAGTTCGAAAAAGAGCATACGGTCCAGGCCGAGCTGAAACGCCAGCATGCACGCGCCGAAGCAAAGGCACAGAAAAAAATCGCCAAGCGGGAGAGAAAAGAGAAAAAGCAGGCAGCGCTCGACCATTTCAACAGCCTGTCCGAGGAAAACCGCCAGAAGATCCGGGACGCTAACAAGCGTCGTTCGGCGGAAAAGGATCAGATGATTAAAGATCAGGGCATCAAGTGGTACGAATTCAAGAAGAAAAAGGCAGCCCGTCTGGAATATGACATTAACCACAATGTCGGGGATAAGTACGGCGGGCACGATGTTTCCGAAAAAAAGGCGCAGCTGGACAGCCTGCGCGCCGAAATGGCCGCCAAGGCAAACGCCAAGGAGGACCGCAAGCAGCGCAAGGCCGCCCGCAAGGAGGCCCGCGCCGCGGATAAGGTCTACAAGAAGGAACGGGATCAGCAGCGCAAGCTGGCGGGCATCAAGTGGTATGAATTCAAGAAGAAAAAGGAATTCAACAATGAATACGACTATGCTACCGGCACCAAGGAGCGGCCGGATGCGAACGCGCCCGAGGGCAGCGCGACTGCCAACGGCAAAAAGCCCTGGTACACACGCGCCAAGGAATATACCAAGAACAAATGGTATTCCATGCGCCGCAAGCACCAGCGCGCACGCGACAGCTTTGTAAACGAGGCCGAGGATTTCCAGAACCTCAGCGGCTGGCGCAAGGCCAAGCTGATCGCGCAGAACCCGCTCGCCTTTATCAAGTCCAGAACAGCAAGCGGCAAGGCTGCGACAGCCAAGCGCAATGCCGAGGCTGCGGCCGACGACCAGCTGATGGAGCAGCTGATGAACAACCCGGACGCCGTCGGCGAGGACGGCACGGCCGCACTCCCCACCAACAGCGCCGTATCCCCGGAAGCGCTGCAGGCGGCCAAGGGACAGCTCAAGTCGGTCGATCCCGCCGAGCTGACGTTCAGGCAGCGTATCCGCCGCCTGAATGGGCAATAACGAAGGGGATATATTCCGGAGCAGCTGTGCTATAATAGAAGCATCCTGCTGAAAGAAAGGATTTGTCGTTATGCAGCGATCCCAACAAATCATGGAAGCGGCCGAGGCCCTGCTGGCCAAACAGGGCTACGACGTCAAGGCGGACGACCGCCTGCCGGACAACCCCGGCCTGAATATGCTCATCCCCTTGCGGGAGGACGGCACCGAGCTGGTCCTGACCGAGCTGCACTTTATCCCCGGCGGCATGGACTTTGACGTGGTGCAGATCTACACCACGCTCATCGGCGAACTGCACGAGCCGGCCCGCCGCGAGGTGGAAAAGGCGGTCGCCGTGTGGAACCAGGATTTCCTGCTCGGCGCGCTCGCCGTCGGCGAGGAAGGCGGTCCGCTGTACCACCGGTACTGTCTGGCGCTGCCCAAGCAGCTCGATCCGGCGCAGCTGGCCACCCTGATCTATCAGGCGTTCTCTTTCATCCTCAGCCAGATCGCCGAGTACCATCCGGACGCGCTCACGCTGGCCTCCGGCGTCACGTTCGACGACCTCTGCGCCATGGACTGACCCGGCGCAGCCCACAAACAAAAAAACAGGAACGGATCTGCCGATCCGTTCCTGTATTGATTGCCGGTCTGTTAAAACAGGCTGACCCCTTCCGCCGTCATGTGCGGATTGAGGAATACCCAATCCATGAATTTCTGGCGGATCGCCGCCGCATCGGACGAGCCGATCGGCACCAGATCGCCGTTATCCATGACAAAATCGCGTTTCTCCATGCGCCGGATGTGCCGCTGGTTGACCAGAAAGCTCCGATGGCAGCGCAGAAAGTCGCTGCTGGCGATCTCCTCTTCCAGTGCGTTCATGCCGCGCGCGGTCTGGATGACCCGCTCGCCGGTGTGGATGAAGGCGGTGTGCCGCCTGATCTCGATGTAGCGGATATTGCGCAGCAGGATCTCGACCTGATCCCACTCGGACCGCACGGTGATCGTGCGGAAGCGCTCGCGCTTTTCGCGCAGGCACCAGTCGAGCGCCGCATCCACCTCCTGCTGTCCGGCCGGCTTGACCAGATAGTCGGACGCTGCCACCTCGTAGCTCGCGATGCCGTGCTCCAGACTGGTGGTGACGAAGATCAGCACGCAGTCGCTGTCCTGCTCGCGCAGGCGGCGGGCGGTCTCGATGCCGGACAGGTCCGGCATGTAAATGTCCAGCAGCACGATATCCCACCGGCCCGGCCGGACTGCGGCCGCCAGCGCGCTGCCGCTGGCAAACGGCTCAATGCCGAATTCCAGCCCGTGGCGGCGCCCATAGTGCTGCAGCTGGCGGATCAGCTGCAGGCGCTCCTCCTCCAGATCGTCGCACACTGCGACCGATATCTTCATACGGTTTCCTCCTCCACGCCGCGCTGCCCGCGGTAATCCTCCAGCTGCTCCTGCAGCGGGCGGAGCTGGCTGCGCGCGACCGTGATCACCCGATCATTGCACATGATCAGCTCGCCGCCCGTCAGCCGGCGGACCGCCCCCAGATGCACCAGAAAGCTCTTCTGGCAGCGCAGGAACGGCGGATGCGGCAGCTGCTTTTCCATGCTGGCAAGCGAGCAGTTCACCTGCAGCATACCGCCTGCGCGGTACAGGATGCTGTTCCTGCCGGCCGCTTCGACATAATACAGCTGATAGAGCGGAATGCGCACGCGCCGGTGCTGCAGCGGCAGGTCCAGCCAGCGCAGCCCGTGCTGCCAGCAGCCAAAGCAGCGCTCGAGCGCGGCTGTCAGGCCGCCATAGGTGACCGGCTGCGGCACAAGGGCATTGGGATGGCAGGAATAGACGTCGATCGCCGCGCGCTCGGTGCCCGCCAGCAGCAGGATGCCGCAGGCCGGATGGGCCGCGCGCAGCCGCTGCAGGTCGGCCAGTACCGCCGGGCTGAGCGAAGCGCTGTCCACCAGCACCATCGCGCAGCCGTCCGGCGCGTCCTCTGTCCGCGGCGGCACGACGACGGCAGCCTCGAGCTGCAGGCAGGTCTCCTCTGCCCACAGCCGCAGCAATGCGGCCGTCTGGCGGCCCAGCTGCCCGTCCGCCGTCCATATTTCAAATCGGATCGGTTTTTCCATCTGTATCCATTCCATCCTGTTTCGCATCATCCGACTTTGTATACAATGCGTTTATCTTATCACAAATTGGCACACATGTGTGGATTCTGTCGCAAACAGGAATCATGTCAATAAATCCCACCTATTGGAAGGAGCCTGTCCATGCAATTTTTACTGCTTGACAACGACCAAGCCTGCGTGGACGACCTCCGCGCCGCATTGGAGCAGGCTGTCCCCGGCTGCGGCTGCGCCTGCTTCACCGAGCCGGACGAGGCGCTGCGCTATGCGCGCGACCATCCGCTGAACGCCGCCTTTCTGGAGGCCGAGTTCCGGGAGCAAAGCGGCATCGCAGTCGCCGCCCAGCTGCAGGCGCTGCAGCCCGCGCTGCCCATCATCTTTGTCGCCGCAAACGCGCAGTACGCCGTTTCGGCCTTCGGCATCCACGCGAGCGGCTATCTGCTCAAGCCCGTCCGCGCGGCCGCGCTGCACCGCGAGCTGGCGTTCCTGTATGGGACGCGCCCGACCGCGCCCGTGATCCAGGTCAAGACCTTCGGCGGGTTTGAGGTCATGGTTGGCGGCAGGCCGCTGGTATTCCACCGCGCCAAGTCCAAGGAGCTGCTCGCCTGCCTGATCGACCGCCGCGGCGCGGGGCTGACCACCCGCGAAGCGTGCAGCCTGCTCTGGGAGGACGGCGTCTACAACACCGCGCGCAAAAACTATTTCCAGACCGTTGTGCACGGCCTGCGGCAGACGCTGCAGCAGGCCGGCATCGGGCATCTGCTCGTCAAAACCCACAATTCCATCGCCATCCGGCCCGAGCTGCTCGACTGCGACAGCTACCGTTTTCTGGACGGCGATCCGCAGGCCGTCAACAGCTATCGGCACAATTACCTGCCCAGTTACAGCTGGGCCGAATTCACTGTCGGAAAAATGGAGCGATATTGACCGTTCCTTCGGTCTTCTGTTGTCCTTTTGCAATCGTTTTGTTGTCCTTGTTTTCGTATACTGAAAGAGATACTTATGCCATGTCGGCAAGGGAGGTGCTGCGGATGGACATACCGGCATTTTCTCACCGCACGCAGCCCCATCCCGGCGTTTTTCCGCCCGCAGGACAGCAGCTTTCCGCCGGACGCCGGATCGTCCGGACGGATGGCGGCGTCCAGCCGTGCACCGTCACCCTGCGCAGCGGCGGCGAGGCGCACACCCTGCCGGCTGCCGACATTCTGTTTGCTGAGATCTTTGACCACGAGCTGCACATCCACACGGTGGATGGCCGCACCCTGTGCGGCCGCGGGCACCTGTCCGCGCTCGAGCGCCAGCTGGCCGGCCGCGCCTTCCTGCGCTGCCACAAGAGCTATCTGGTCAATCTGCAGTTTGTGACCGGCCTGTGCCGCTACCGGATCACCCTGACGGGCGGTGCGGCGGTCCCCGTCAGCAAGCAGAACTATCTTGCCATTCAGCAGGCGATCGACGCCTATGAACTGCAGCGAAAAGCAGACCACGCCTGCACAGAGAACCACTGAAAAAGGAGAGCATTGCAATTATGAACATCAGTAAAGCCACGGAGAACGGCCTGACCGTTCTGAACCTGAGCGGCCGTCTGGATACCACCACCGCTCCGGACTTTCAGGAGACCCTGCTTGCCGAGATCAAAACCGGCAGCAATATCATGCTGGACTTCGCCGGGCTGGCCTATGTGAGCAGCGCCGGGCTCCGCTCGCTGCTGACCGGCCAGAAGGCGGTCGCAGCCGGCGGGCAGACCATGACCCTGCGCCACGTTTCCGAGGAGATCATGGAAGTGTTCGACATGACCGGCTTTTCTGATATCCTGACAATCGAAACTGCATGACCGCTTCCCCCCGGTGGGGCGGTCGATCACGGCTGTCTGCTTTCCGGGCAGCCGTTCTTACTATCTGACGGACCCAAATTACCCAAAGATCGGAGGCTGATCACTTATGGATATCCGCAACCGCTGCGTGCCGCTGACGCGGCCCCAGTACCAGATCTGGCTGGCAAACGAGAGTTGCCCGGACAAGGCTTTGTATACCGAGTCCGTGCTGCTGATCTTCGACGATGCGCCCGCCCCCGCCTACCTCAATCAGGCGCTCAACCGGCTGGTCGAAACCACGGAGACGCTGCGCATCCGCATCACCCGCACCAAGGACGGCCCGGTGCAGTACGACGCCGGCTATACCCCCTTCGCGTGCCGCGTGATCCCGCTGGCGAACGAGCAGGAGCTCGCCTCCGCCTTTGACGAGCAGGCCCGCTTCTGCTTTGATATCTATGACAGCGCGCTGTTCAACGCCGTGATCTACACCCTGCCGGACAAGACCGCCCTGCTGCTGCGTGTGCACCATCTGGTGGCGGACGGCTACGGCTTCACCTCCGTGTACGACCGCCTGCTCGCGCTGTGCGCCGGCGAGGAGCCCGCGCCCTTTGTCTCCTTCCTGTCCCGCGCCGCGGCCGTCCGTCCGGACGTTGAGGCCGAGCGCGCTGCGGACCGCAGCTTCTGGCAGGATTATCTGAACGAGGCCGAGGCCGGCCGCACGCCGCACCCGATGCCCGACCATGCGGACAACCGGATCGTCTGGTCGTCCCACGCGGTGGGCCGGGAGCGTTCCGACAGCCTGCGCGCCTTTGCCAGACAGCAGAACGTCACGCCGTACTGCGTGTTTTTTGCCGCTTATGCGGTCTACCTGTCCCGCATGCTGGACACCGATGACGTGATCGTGATCACCCCGCGTCTGGGACGCGACACCGCGGAGGACCGCAACGCCGCCGGCATGTACACGATGGCCGTGCCGGTGCGCCTGCGCATCACGCCCGAGACCTCCTTCGCCGCGCTGTGTCAGGAGATCCAGGTGCAGAACCGGCTGGCCGCCGCGCACAAGAGCTACGGCCTGTCCGAGATCATGGGCGATCTGTCCCACAAGGGCGTGGCGGGCTCGCTGTCCCACTTCACGCTTTCCTATCAGAACTTTGCCCTGCCGCTGCACGGGCTGCCCGTGCGCTATGCGATGCATTTCGGCGGCGCCATGACCAACCTGATGACCCTGCACATCCTCGACTGGGGCGGCGACGGCGATTACCGCTTCCAGCTGGATTACCGTGCTTCCTACTACACCACGCATGAGATCGGCCAGACCGTGCAGATGCTGTGCCGCATCCTCGATCAGGGCATGGCGGACTGCGCGCTGCCCTGCCGCTCGATCGAGCTGCTCAGCGATGCGGACAAGGTCAGCCAGCAGACGCTGCTCTCCGGTCCGGCGCTGCCGCTCGACCCGGACGCCACCATCATCTCCCGCTTTCAGGAGCAGGTCGCCCTGCGCGGGGACGCGCCCGCGCTCTCCGGCAAGGGGCCGTCCTATACCTTCCGTGAGCTGGATGAAGCCTCGGACCGCGTGGCGCGCAACCTGATCGCCGCAGGCGTGCAGCCGCAGTCGCTCGTCGCCTTCCTGCTGCCGCGCACGACCGCGCTGCCGGTCGTCATGCTCGGCATCCTCAAGGCCGGCGCAGCCTATGTGCCGATCGACTGGACGTATCCGGAGGAGCGCATCCAGTTCATCCTGTCGGACAGCAAGGCCAGCCTGCTGATCACGGACGCCTCTGTGGCGGACGCCGGCTGCCCGATCCTCGCGCCCGACGCGCTGTTTGCAGCGCCGCAGCAGCCCGACGCGCCGCTGCCCCGGCTGCAGCAGGACTGGCTGTGCTATGTCATCTATACCTCGGGCACGACCGGACGCCCCAAGGGCGTTATGATCGAGCATCGCGGCATCGTCAACTTCATGCAGCCGGATAACAACGAATTCAACCGCGACATCTGCGCCAACGGCAAGGGCATCGTTGCGGTCGGCTCGATCTGCTTTGACATCTCCATGTTCGAGCTGTATGCGACCCTGCTCAACGGCATTCAGGTCGTGCTCGCCGACGAGGACGGCATGAACAATCCGGACGCGCTCGCCGGCTTCCTGACCGAAAGCGGCGCGAACATCCTGCACTGCACGCCCTCCCGCCTGCTGGCCTATCTGGAGGAGCCCACGTTCCGCGAGGCGATGCGCAGCGTAGATATCGTGCTCGCCGCGGGCGAAGCGTTCACCCAGCCGCTGCTGGACGCGCTGCACAAGGCAACGCCGGCGCGCCTGTACAACGGCTACGGCCCGACTGAGGTCACCATCGGCTCGACGGTCGGCCGCATCACCGACCGCATCACCATCGGCTCGACGATCGCGGGCGCCCGCAACTACCTGCTGGACAAGAACCACCGCATCGTGCCGCCCGGCGCGACCGGCGAGATCGCCGTGGCCGGCAACGGCGTGGCGCGCGGCTACCTCGGCCGCCCCGACCTGACCAGCGAGCGCTTCATCACGCTGCACGACGGCCCGATCACCGACCGCGTCTACCTGACCGGCGACTACGGCTATGCGCTGCCGGACGGCAGCCTCGCCTACTGCGGCCGCAACGACGAGCAGGTCAAGCTGCGCGGCCTGCGCATCGAGCTCAAGGAGATCGAGCGCTGCATCGAGGCGTTCCCGGGCATCCGCCAGTGCGCCGCGCTGGTGCGCGAGATCGACGGACGCGAGCATCTGTGCTGCTTCTACTCGGCGGCCCAGCCCTGCGAGGTGGACGCGCTCAAGCAGTATGCCGGCGGCTTCCTGACCCGCTACATGGTGCCCGATCTGTTCGTGTACCTGCCCGACCTGCCGCACAATTCCAACGGCAAGATCGACAAGCGTGCGCTGTCCACCCAGTCCATCCATGTGGAACGCACCTACATCCCGCCGCGCAACGCGCGCGAACGCGCCATGTGCCACATCTTCGCGCAGGTGCTCAAGCTGCCCGAGAATGAGGTCGGCACGACCGACAGCTTCTTCGATCTGGGCGGCACCTCGCTGCAGGCCGCGCACATCGTGCTGCTGGCCAAGCACGAGGGCTTTGATCTGGAATACGGCCAGATCTTCGAGTATCCCAGCGTGCGCGCGCTGCTCCAGTGCATCGATCAGGACGGGGACGCCCCCGCAGCCGCCGCAGCCGCGCCGGCGGAGAGCGACCAGCTCTGCACCAAGCAGGAGGCCGCTGTCCTGCGCGACGCGCTCTGCCACAACCGCAATTACCGCAAGGGCCTGCATTCGCTCGGCACGGTGCTGCTCACGGGCGCGACCGGCTTCCTGGGCATCCATGTGCTGTACGAGCTGCTCACCACCAGCTACAACAAGATCTACTGCATGGTGCGGCCCAAGAACAACCTGACCCCGGAAAAGCGCCTCAAGGGCTCGCTCTTCTACTATTTTGAAAACAACTTTTCCGAAGCCTTCGGCCAGCGCCTGTTCGCCGTGGACGGCGACCTGATGCGTGATGACATCGTCTCCCTGCCCGAGGGCGTCAAGATCGACACGGTCATCCACTGCGCGGCGGACGTCAGCCACTTCGGCGTGGGCAACCGCATCCGCCAGACCAACGTGGACGGCGTGCGCCATGTGATCGAGTTCTGCAAAAAGCACGATGCAGCGCTCGTCCACGTCTCCACGCTGAGCGTGGGCGGCTTTATCGATCAGGAGATGGCCGACATCGGCGTTTCGCTCAGCGAGCAGCGCCTGTGGATCCGGCAGGATCTGTCCAACGACTATCTGGAAAGCAAGTTCACCGCGGAAAAGATCATCCTGCTCGAAGCCGCAAACGGCCTGCGCGCCAAGATCATGCGCGTGGGCAACCTGCAGGGCCGCATCACGGACGGCGAATTCCAGATGAATCAGGCCACCAACGGGTTCACCAAGCTGCTGCAGTCCATCGTCCGCACCGGGCGGTGCCCGCAGTCCATGGCCCGCGCGTGGATCAACTTCTCCCCGGTCGATGCGGTCGCGCGCGCGATCTGCCGCATGGCGGGCAGCGCGCCGGAATACACCGTGTTCCACATCTTTGACAGCAACGACCTGCCGGTCAGCAAGCTGCTCACCCACATCTCCGAGCTGGGCTACCCGGTCCGCTCGATCGATGATGCGGAATTCGACGAGTTCATGCTGCACGCGGCCGAGGATCCCAAGTTCAGCGGCGCGCTGGACGGCTTCCTGACCCGCGTCACCGGCGGCCGCCACATGGTCGAGGCGCCCTGCGAGAGCGGCTTCTCCATCCGCGCGCTCGAGCAGGAGGGCTTTGTCTGGCCGGAGATCTCGGACGATTACCTGTCCGCATACCTGACCGGTCTGGATACGCTCGGCGCATTCACCACCCCGTAAAAATTCTTCCATGAGGAGGACACTTTCATGCAAGTTGAACTTCCCGTGACCCTGTTGTGGTCGCTTGCCAACAATCTTTCGTTCTGGGTGGCTGCGCTGATCACCCACAGCACGCTCAAACCCCGCAAGGGCAAGAGCCAGACCTTCCTCGGCTGGGTGCTGTTCGCCGCGCTGCATTATGCGGTCTGTGCGATCAGCTACTCGATCGACATCACAGACGACAACTTCAACCTGCTCGGCCTGCTGGTGCTGACGCCGATCGCCGCGCTCGTGCTCTACGCGGACGTGCGCGAGGCGCGCATCTTCACCTCGGTCATGGGCGCGCTGATCGCCAACGTGACCACCTTCCTGTTCTGCGGCACCACGCTGAGCTTTGTGGACAACACGCCCAACCCGTACAACATGCGCACGATCGGCATTTTCCTGTGCATCAAGGCGTTCTGGTTCACCGTGATGATTCTGGTATACCGCCGCTTCATCAGCCAGACCGTGCGGGACGTTATCTCCGTGCTCGGCAGGCAGCTGAAAAGCTATGTGCCCATCCCGGTGTACTGCTTCCTGGCGTTTGCGGTCGTCAACCGGCTGACCAACACGCTGGGCATCCTGCCCGGCCTGCCGGACACGCGCGTATACTTCATCATTTTCTACCTCATCATCTGTTCGGTCTTTGTCATCCTGTATTACGAGATCTTCTCGACCGCGCTGTGGTCGTCCCGTGCGCTCAAGACCGAGGCGGAGCTCAACGTCGCCAGCAATATCCAGCGCGATATGCTGCCCAACATCTTCCCCGCCTTCCCGGACCGGAGCGAGTTTGACATCTATGCCACCATGGACCCCGCCAAGGAGGTCGGCGGCGACTTCTATGACTTCTTCATGATCGACCAGACCCACCTTGCGGTCGTCATTGCGGACGTCTCCGGCAAGGGCGTGCCGGCCGCGCTGTTCATGGTCATCGCCAAGACCATCATCCGCAACCAGGCGCAGTCCAGCCTGTCCCCGGCGGAGATCTTCACCCGCGCCAACGCGCAGCTGTGCGAGAACAACGGCGAGGGCCTGTTCGTCACCGCCTACATGGGCATCCTCGACCTGCGCACCGGCGTGCTGACTTATGCCAACGCGGGTCACAATCCCCCGCTGATCCGGCAGGCCGGCGGACGCTTTGACTGGCTCAAGCTGCGCCCGGGCTTTGTGCTCGCGGGCATGGAGAGCATGCGCTACAAGGAGTTTCAGGTCACCCTGTCCCCCGGCGACAGCCTGTTCATGTATACCGACGGCGTGACCGAAGCGACCAACGCCGCGCTCGAGCTGTACGGCGAAAAGCGTCTGGAGGATGCGCTCAACACAAGCGACGCCGCGGGGCTCGCGCCCGACCAGCTGCTTCCGCTCGTCAAGGCGGATGTCAGCCGTTTCGTCGCTGGTGCGCCGCAGGCGGACGATATCACCATGCTCTGCCTGCAGTTCCGTGAAACCATGAAGGATGACGCCAAGGAGGAACCGGCATGAAGACCATCACTGTCCCCGCCGTAACCGAGCAGCTGGACGTAGTGCTGGATTTCATCCAGCGCGAGCTGGAGCAGATCGACTGCCCCATGAAGATCTGCAACCAGATCGCCATCGCTGCGGAGGAGATCTTCGTCAACATCGCCAACTATGCCTACCGGCCCGATGTGGGCGACGCGACCATCCGCTGTCAGGTGCGCACCAGCGGCCAGCCGCAGGTCACGATCGAATTCCTCGATTCCGGCAAGCCCTACGACCCCCTGAAAAACGCCGACCCCGACACCACGCTCTCCGCAGAGGAGCGCGACATCGGCGGTCTGGGCATCTTTATGGTCAAGCGGCTGATGGACGAGGTAAAATATGAGTATAAGGACGGAAAAAACATCCTGACCATCCAGAAGCAGGTCTGAGCTGCCGTCCGGACAGCAGGGCCGCAGCGGCACCGCGGCCGTCACACAAAAGAAAAACAGGGCTGGGAACCGAAAGCATCGGTTCCCAGCCCTGACTTTTGGGTTGCTATTTCAGAACAGCGGCAGCTCGCCCGTGATGGGGTCGACGGTCTCGGGCAGCGCCGGCTCGAATGCCAGACAGGTGTAGGTCGGCCTGCCGTGAAACTCGGTGATGCCGTTGTCGCAGATCAGCGCGCTGATCAGTCCGGCGGCCCGCGCCTGACGGTCGATCTCGAGCAGCGCCTCCTCCGAGTCCACATACAGGCACACCTTGGCCACCCCGCGCGCAAACCATTCGCTGAGCGGCGTGGCGGGCTTATCGGACGGCGCCAGCGCGATGCCGCCGTTTGCCGCGTGCACCTCGCCCAGCCGCCCCTCTCGCTCGAGCGCGGCGAGCACGGCAGTCACGCAGGCGTGTCCGGCCTGCGCTGCGATCTTGCCCTTGCGCATCTTCAGGTCGCGGCGGACGACGATCATCTGCTTGGGCTTGTCCACAGCACATCCCCCTTTGTCACTTCACCGTGTTGGTCAGCTTGCCGATGCCCTCGATCTCACAGGTGACCACATCGCCCTTTTTGAGGAACTTAGGCGGCGTAAAGCCCATGCCCACGCCCGCGGGCGTGCCCGTGGCGATGATCGTGCCCGCGCGCAGCGTGATGCCGCGCGACAGCTCGGCGATGATCTCCGCGATCGAATGCAGCAGATGGTCGGTGTTGCTGTTCTGGCGCAGCTCGCCGTTGACCGTCGAGGAGATCGCGAGCGCAGGCGGGAAGGCGAACTCGTCCGCCGTCACGATGCACGGCCCCATGGGCGTAAAGCCGTCCAGCGACTTGCCGAAGTACCACTGGTGGTGCTCGGTCTGCAGGTTGCGGGCGGACACATCGTTGATGATGGTGTAGCCGAAAACGTAATTCTGCGCCTCGCGCTCGCTGACGTTTTTGCAGTCCTTGCTGATGATGACGCCCAGCTCCGCCTCATAGTCCAGCGAATCGACCAGACCCGTGTACGCCGGGATCGGGTCGCCGTCCCCGGTGGTCTCATAGGCGCGCTTGCTGAAGTAGGTCGCCTTTTCGCGGCTGAGCAGGAAGGACTGCTCATGGAAGCGCGCGGACTCGACTGCGTGCTCGGCATAGTTGATGCCCAGGCAGATGATGTCCTGCACCGGATGCGGGATCGGCGGGCGCAGGCGCACATTGGACAGGCGCAGCGCGTTTCCCTCGGTCGCCGCCTCCGCATCCGCGAGATGCGCCAGCTGCCGGGGGGTGATGCGGCAGATCAGATCGTGCATATCGTTAAATTTCAGGCCGAACGCCTCGACCGGCCACAGCATGCCCGGCCAGCCGCTGCACTCCACGCCGAGGCGGTCGACGCCGTCGTTCCCTGTCTGATAGGTATACAGTTTCATGGTTTCACACTCCTCAAGGATTTTCCCGCTCCATCATAGCACATTCTGCACAAAATAGAAAGCGCCTGTTTGAACTTTTTCACAA